>JAGWVX010000520.1 GCA_018970685.1 Alphaproteobacteria bacterium
ATCCGTTTCTAAACCGAAGCGGCGTTTGACGAAAGATCGGGAAGCGTGACCGCCGCGATCAGCCCGCGCGTCACCGGCGATTTCGGCGCCTTCAGCATGTCCAGGATGGGGCCGCGTTCCACCACCTTGCGTTCGCTGAGGACCATGGCTTCGTCGGCCAGGGCTTGGGCCACGGTGAAATCGGAGGTGATGACCAGAAAAGCCGGTTCCTGATGGGTGCGGAAATCGGTCAGCACTTCGCGCATGATCGTCTGGGCGAAAGCGTCCAGGCCGCGCAAGGGTTCGTCCACCACCACCAGCAGCGGCGCGCCGACGATGGCGCGGGCGACCTGCAGGCGTCTTTTGTCGAAGACGCTGAGGCTGGCCACTTTGCGCCGCCCGTCGTGTGACGCGAGGCCCACACGTGTCAGTGCCGCTTCGCGATAGCCGGCGACCAGATCGCCCGAAAGATCGAGATGCGCGCGCAGCGGCTCGTCGACCGTGTCCCACAGCGTCATGCGCGGGTCGAGAGCGTCGTCGGCGCCGGTGATGAAAGCGATGCGCCGCCGCAACCGCGACGTCATGGCCTGCGACAGGATGTTGAGATCGACCGCGTCGAACACCACGCGGCCGACCGTCGCGCGGTCCAGTCCCAGCACCGCGCGCACCAGAGCGCGCCGGCCGGAACCTTCTTCGCCGATCAGCGCCAGCGATGCGCCGCGCCGCAATTCGAAGGTCAGTCCCTCGCGTTGGCGTGCGCCGTCTTTCGAGCCGGCCAGAAGATCGAGACCGTGAACCTGCAGCAGCGGCTGGCCGCGCGCCGCGCTGCGTGCGTTAGGCCGGTCGAGGGAGAGTTGCGGCAGGGCGCGATACAGCATGCGCGTATAGGCATGAGCATGGCCGCTGGCCAGCCTTGCGGCGTCGCCTTCCTCGACCACGCGGCCTTCCCGGATGACCACCACGCGCCCCCCGAGCCGGGCCGCCGGCTGCAAGCCGCCGGTGGTGTAAACCAGCGCAAAACCCAGGCGCTTCTGTTCCGCTCCCAGAACGCCCAACAGCAGGCGCACCGAATTGGCGCCCAGATCGGCGAAGGGATGATCGGCAAGCACCAGATCAGGGGTCTGCGCGCTGGTCGAGGCTAGAAGGCCCCAGGCCGCGATCACGGGATCGACTTCCGCCGGTTTTTTGTCCAACGCCGACAGCGGCGGGCCACCGTCTAGTCGTTCGAGCGCCGCGCGCAGTTCTTCGCGTGCGCTTTCCGGCGGCGAACCCAACTTGCGCGCGACGACGCGGCACAATTGCGCCAGCACCGTGGCGTGCGGCGCGAAGGGTTGCGCCAAGGGGCTCGGCAGGTACGCGATGCGGACCGTCGGGCGCAGACGTTTCGCGGCCGACCGCGGCTCGCCGCTGCCAAACCGGATCGTTCCGCTGACGGCGTCCGTCTTTTCCGCGAATCCGCCCAGCACACGGATCAGGGCTTCCTTGCCCGATCCGGCTTCGCCGAGCACGACGACGCTTTCTCCCGCGCCGAGCGACAGCGTGAAACGATCGAGTTCCGGCGCTGCCCCCGGTCTGGCGACGCTCAATTCGGTAATCTCGAAAAGAGAGACGTTTTCGCTCACGGCCGTTCGCTTTCGTCCAATCCGGCGGCGAGCCGCGCGCACAGGATCAGGATCAACAGGGCGAGGGCGGGAAACGCCGCCGTCCACCAAGCGTGAAGATAGCTCGTTTTGGCCGCCGCGATCATCAGGCCGAGATCGCGCGCCGG
>JAGWVX010000521.1 GCA_018970685.1 Alphaproteobacteria bacterium
ATAGATAAGGAATCCGGCCGTATCGCTGGCGCTTTGCGCGTCGAGGCTATCGGCCTTGGTCCAGCCTTTCGTGAAATTGTTGTGCAGAAGTTTGTCAGCAATCGTGGCGCGCAGCGTTTCGATCGCCGTTGCCAGCGCGTGGGGGATGACGGCCCTCTTTTGGGTGAGATCAACCTGCTGAAGTTCAGCCTGCATGACGGATTTGACGCCGGTCTTGTGCTCGGGGCTGAGGTCCGCAAACGGTTTTCCATATTCCGTCAGGGCGATATTTTCCTCGGTTTGCGTCGCCAGCTTGACCAGCGCGTCAGCCGTGTAGTCCTCGCCGAAATAAGAACCCATGCCGTAAAGGCTGCCGTAATCCATCAGGTCGGCGCGCTGGAAGCCTTGCTTACCGCGATAGATTTCCGGCTCGGTGAGCACGGCGGCTCCACCGGTCGTGACAAAGCGGTCCGGCAGCGGCGGCGCTTGCTCATAAGTCACGACGGTTGTCCAACTCAGCAATCCAAACGTCACAATGGCGACGGCGAGCAGGACCCATTTCAGGATGTTACCGATTCGATCTTCTCCGACCGCCGGGAAAGTCTCTGAATTCAACGTCATGCGTTACCCCCTATTGATGGATTGGCATCATGCTGGCGACGTTCTGCGGCGCGGAACGCAACGCGCGACCGCCGTAAGATAATATATGTATTTTTTATACATGTATTTCACTATGACATCCTGACGCGCCTGGCTTTCCCGCCGCAGGGCTGGACCGATGGCCGGAGAAAGCGGCCGTCAGAAATGATGTCTTGAGAGAAACTACGGCGATGCTAAGACGCACTTTTTTATTGGCTTCGGCCGCAACAACCGCCACAACTTCTTTGCTGCCCATGTCACATTTGTCCGCCGCACCACAGGAAATGCCGCTGCTCGCTCCTTGGAAGGGCCCGCATGGCGGCAGCCCCGCCTTTGCTAGGGTCAAGGTCGAGGATTTCAAGCCGGCACTTCTGGCGGGCATCGAGAAGAACCGTGCCGAGATCGCGAAGATCGCCGCCGACAAAGCCGCGCCGAATTTCGAGAACACAGTCGCCGCGCTTGAGGACACCGGCCGCCCGCTCAGCCGGGCTGTATCGATCTTCTACATCTACACCTCGACGATGAACGACAAGCGGATGCAGGCGATCGAGAAGGAAATGTCGCCGATCCTTACCGCCTTCAACGACGAAGTGATTCAGAACACGGCGTTGTTTGCACGCATCAAGACCGTTTACGAGACGCGCGAGACCTGCGGCCTCACGCCGGAACAGCAACGGCTCGTCTGGGTCATCTATCGTCGCTTTGCGCGCCAGGGCGCCGCACTCGGCGATGCTGCGAAGGTCAGGTTGGCCGACGTCAACCAAAAGCTTGCGAGTCTTTATACCGCCTTCAGCCAAAACGAATTGGCCGACGAGGAATACCACTGGCTGACGCTCGATGAAACCGAACTCGAAGGGCTGCCGGACTGGCTGCGCGCGTCCGCCGCAAGTGCCGCAGAGGAAAAGGGGCAAAAGGGCAAGTGGCTGATCGCCAATACCCGTTCGGCCGTGGAACCATTCTTGACCTATTCGACGCGCCGCGATCTGCGCGAAAAGGCGTTCCGCATGTGGACGTCGCGTGGCGACAACGGCGACGCACATGACAACAACGCCAACATCACCGAGATCCTGCAGCTACGGGTGGAGAAGGCCAAACTGCTTGGCTACCCGACCTTCGCCCATTG
>JAGWVX010000097.1 GCA_018970685.1 Alphaproteobacteria bacterium
TTCTTCACATTGAGCACGCAATCGGCCTTGCCGCCGTTACGGGCCTGGTTGCGGTTGTAATAATAGGCCGCGACCGACATGCCGCCCCAGCCGAGCGGCAGCAGGGCGTTGTCGAAATAGAGCAGGTCCGGATCGTGCTGATCGATGAGGTCGCGGGTGCGATCGTAGAAGTTCTTCACATAGGAGGGATCGGGCAGCGCATCGAACGGATGCTTGGCGCCGTAGAGCTGCTGCGGATCGTACCCTTCCCACCACTGGCCTTTGCCGTCCGCCAAGGTCAGGTGGCCGTCATAGGGAACACCGGCGTAAGGACCGGTCGCATCGGCGCCATGCGAAGGCTGGAACCACCACCAATTGCGCGCCTGATGCACGGTCACGCCGAAGCGCATGCCGCGCGCCTTGGCCAGTTTCGACCAGGTGCCGATGACGTCGCGATGCGGTCCGATGTTCTGCGCGTTCCACGGGTGATGCTTGGAGTCCCAGGTATCGAAGCCGTCGTGGTGGTTGGCCAGAGCCAGGAACAACCGCGCACCCGCCCGGCTGTAGAGGTCCATCAGCTGCTCCGGCTCCCAGTTGAGCAAGGTCCACTGGGCACAGAGATCCTTGTAGCCGAATTTCGAGGGATGGCCGTAGTGCGCAAGCTGATCGCGGTACTGCTGCTGGTCGCTGATATACATGTTGCGTGCGTACCAATCGCCGTCTTCCGGCACGCATTGCGGGCTCCAGTGGTTCCAGATGCCGAACTTCGCATCGCGGTACCATTCGGGGCATTCATATTGTTCCAGCGAATCCCAGTTCGCCTTGTAGGGGCCGTCCCCGGCGAGGCCGGACATCGGCGCCTCCATCGGCACGCCGTCCCAGGAACCACCCGGCACCGGCAGTTCAGGTGGCTCGCCCCAACCGGTCGGCTTCCACTGCGCTTCATTCAGCTTCTCCGGCATGATGGTCTTGCCGTTCAGCGCGTAGAACAGACGCCGCCTCTCGGGCGTGGCACAGAATGCGGCATAGTCTTGCGCATACCGGCCAAAGCCTTTGGCGGACAGGGCGCGCGCCAGGGCGGAATCGATTGGCAGGGTGGCAGCGGTCGCACCGCCAGCCAGAAGTTTGCAGAAGTTCCGACGTTTCATCATTCTTGTTCCGGCTCAGCCGCCTCCTCGTGTTGGTTCTTGTTATGCCTTGGAAAACACCCGTGACACTCAGGTAAGAGGGGTCACACCCTTCTTCAGGATGATGTTCCCGTATTTCTTCAGCTCGCCGGTCTGCACGACGGCGAAGGCCGATTTGGCCCGGTCGTAGAACTTAAAGCGCTCGATATAGGCGGTCGGCGGCGTTCCCGGCGCGTGCCAGTCGATCGCGGCGCGGTAGTCGCGCAGCAGCTGCTCGTCGAGCGAGTCGCCGGCAACAGGCGCCATCATGTTCACCGGATCGGGCACATAGGTGTCGAGCACGAACAGCGGCAGGACGGCGTTCAGCAACGGCGCAATGCGCAGGCCGTCGGCCCGGATGACGTGCCGGTTGAAGGATTCGCCGGGGAAATGGGCGTCGGCGAGCACGATCTCGTCGCCGTGCCCCATGCGATGCAGCACCGACAACAGCTCCGGCGAGATCAGCGGCGAGATACCGCGCAGCATGTCAGCCTCCCTGCTTCGAAGGAACGGCGCCCTGCGCGTCCTTGGCTTCGAGCTTCGACCAGAAGGCGCCATACAACGCGACCAACACGAAGCAGGCCAGCGGCACCAGGAAGCCCGCGCGCATCGAGGTTACATCCGCGATACGGCCCATCAAGGGCGGCGCGATGGCTCCGCCCACCACCGACATGACGATGATGGACGAGCCAAGCTTGGTATGGTCGCCAAGCCCGTGAATGCCGAGCGCGAAGATGGTGGGGAACATGATGGACATGAAGAAGAAGGTGCCGAACAGGGCGGCGAGGCCGACGGATCCGCCCAGCATCACAGCAAGGCACAACACCGCATTGATTGCGGAATAGAGCGCCAAAGCGATCTGCGGCTTCATCAGACTGACGGCCGCGCTGCCGAACAGACGCCCGACGGTGAACACCGCAAAGGCGATGCCCAGCCAATTGGCGGCCTCGGCGGGCGTGGTGTTGACGTTCTCGAGGACGTAATTGATGAAGAACCCGAAGATGCCGGCCTGGGCCGCCACATACAGGAACTGCGCGGCGACACCGAGGACGAAATGGGCGCGGCGCCACAGCGGTTTTCCGCGCGGGGCGTCACTCTGCTTTGCCTCCTCCTCGGCCTGGATATCCGGCACATTAGCGAAGATGAAGACCGCCAGCATCGCCAGAACCACGACAGCGATGCCGAGATATGGAGCAAAAAGTCCGGTGTTGGCATTCGCCGCGTTTGCACCGCCGAAGATGAAATAACCGCCGACGATGGGGCCCAGAACCCAGCCCACGCCGTTGAAGGTCTGGGCGATATTGATTCGGGTGGCGCCACTGGCGGCCGGACCAAGCACCGTGGTGTAGGGATTGGCGATGGTTTCCAGGCAGGCCAGGCCTGCGGCAAGAATGAAAAGCCCCGTGAGGAAGCTGGCATATGTGCCGATCTGCGTGGCCGAGACAAACCACAGCGCGCCCAGTGCGATCAGGGAAAGACCGGTGATGATGCCGCCCTTATAACCGAACTTCCGCGCCAGCATGCCGGCCGGGATCGCCATCAGGAAGTAGGCCACGTAATTGGCCGTCTGAACGAAGCCCGACTGGAATTTGTCGATGTGCAGCGTGGTCTGGAAATGCTTGTTCAGTACATCGATCAGGCCGTTGCAGAAGCCCCAGAGCAGAAACAACGTCGTGACCAAAGCGAACGTCGCAAGCATGTTCTTGCCGTCAACCGTCCGGAACAGCCCAACGCGAGCTTTCTTCACACCTGTCGCAGTTGCCATGCACGCATCCCCTTCGTTTCCACCCTAGTTCTTGTGTTTGTTAGAGATATGTATCGCCGAATTTCTCTCCCAGCATGAGATGCAGTTGTTTGACCGATTCGACCCGGTCGGCCCTACACACCAGCGTGGCATCGGCCGTATGGACGATAATCAAATCCTCGCAGCCGATGGCCGACACCAGATGACGCGGATCGTCGGAAGCGACCAGCACGCGGTCGCAATCGACGAGCGCGTGCCGTTCTGCGGCAATGGCATTGCCGCCTTCGCGATCGCAGACCTCGGCATAGGCATTCCATGACCCGACGTCGAGCCAGCGCAGCGCAAGTGGAACGGCCAAAAGCCGCATTTGGGGATCGCGCGATACCGGCTCCATCACAGCGTAATCGACGCTGATCTTGTCCAACGCCGGATAGATGTCCGAGAGCACCGCATCGCGACGCGGCGTATCGTATGCCGCGGCGATCTCCTGCACGCCATCGTACAACTTGGGCCGATGGACGCGCAGGCAGTCGAGGTAGGTTGCCGCTTTCCAAACGAACATACCGCTATTCCAAAGATACTTCTGCGGCCCGGCAGAAAAATAGGCCTCGGCGTGCGCCGCGTCTGGCTTCTCGCGAAACCCCTGCACGGCAAAGGCGCCGTCCGCCGGATCTCCGAGTTCAAGGTAGCCATAGGCCGTGGACGGCCCGGTGGGTATCACGCCGAACAGGACGAGCGTATTCAGATCGGACTCCGCCTGCGCGAAAGCCTCGATCATCTTCTGCCGGAGCACTTCTCGCGGCTCGATGACGTGATCGGCGGTGCAGACGGCCATGACGGCCCCGGGGTCGCGCCGCTGCAGCACAGCCGCACAAAAGCCGAGTGCCGCCGCGGTGTCGCGGCCCACGGGCTCGCCAAGGAACTGACTCTCGGGCAGGTCGCCGAGATCGCGGCGGATGGCGTTGCGCAAAGCCATGCTAGAGCAGACCAGACGGTTTTCGCGCCGGACGACGCCGTCAAGCCGCTGGTATGCGAGTTTCAGCAACGAGGAGCCATGCACCATCGGCAACAACTGCTTTGGATTGCCTGAGCGGCTCCAAGGCCACAAACGCGTGCCGGATCCGCCCGCCAGGATGACGGCGTACCTCATGGTTCTCCCCACCGCGAAGCTGTCATCAAAATCCCCGCAGGTCGGTGCTCGAGCGTTTCGGCAGACCGGGCGCAGGCGTGCGCCGGAGCACGACATACTCGATGCCGTTGGCCCGGCAGAACTCGATCTTGCCGCCTTTGTCGCCGTCCTCGTTCACCACGTAAAAGTCGGGCTTTAGCCGCCGGATATCCGGCTCGGCGTCGAGCCATCCATCACCGCTCGACACGAATGCCTGCGTCACGTACCGGACCGATCCGACGACATACCGGCGCTCCTGTTCGGGCAGCAGCGGGTGGCCTTCCCCCTTCAGCAGGCGGATGTTGGCATCGTTGCCCACGCCTACGTATAGATCGCCGTAGACCGAAGCCTCTTCGAAGAAGCGCACATGACCGGAGTGGAACCAGTCGTAACAGCCCGTCACCACCACTTTCTTGCGGCCGGTCGGGGTCGAGATCTGTTCGGGGAAGCCCGCCAAGGCGTCATCCGAAACGACGCAAAAGGTGAAGCCGTGCTGCTCGCAATACCGCCGACGGGCCGGGTTTGCGTCGCGCGCGCGCTCCACCCAAACGCCACCCCCTACCGGCAGAGACAGCATTTCCCGATCGCCGGCCACCACGCCGGAAACATAACGCAGCGCAGACAGAAAATATTGCCGTTCGGCTAGGGGGAATTTCGGCGGACGACCCGTGGTGTCACGGATCGTCTCATCGCTTGACAAGAAGACGGTCACCGGACCAAGCCGCGCTGCTTCCTCCAGGAACCGCAGATCGTGCGAGCGGATGTCGTCGAAGCCGCCCGCAACCACGACATGTCTGGTTGTCGTCATTGCGGTGCCGTCCGCACGTTCACGTGGAATGCCCCCGGAACCGGCTTCTGGGATGCAACGATCAGGTAACCACCGCCGCAGCCGGAATACATCGCTCCCGGATAATCGTGCTGATAAGCCTGCAACACCTCCATTAGATCGATGGTGATCAGCGGATGACGCACGACATGCGGAAGCAGCACCTCCCAGCAGCGCATGTTGAGATTGAACGAAGCCCCGAGCGCTTCTACGTCGCGCTGTCGGATGGCATCGAAACAACTCCAGCCGGCAAGACCAAGCTGCGCAACCCATTCAGGATCGAAATTCTTCACGCCCAAAGGACTGTAGCCCGCCGGCCGGGGATTGACAGGAAGGATATACAGCACCTGTTCAAGCCAGCGGACGATCCCGGCGTCGTTGCACGATTCGATGTGCGACGGAAACACGCCGCCTTCCACCCGATAGTCGTAATCCAACCGATTCACGCCGGGATAGATGATCCCGATCATGTCCTGCGAGCCGCTAGGGTCGGCCGTTCCTTCGTTCTCTGCCGCGTAAAGCTCCCGCACGAGCTCCGGCAACGGACGGTCGGGGATGCGTCCGTTCCAGATCCGCGCGGCGATCACTCGCGTGCTGCCAGCCAGGCCGGAACGTTCAAACGGCAGGAAATTTGGCTCAATCTGGACCACCACCATCGAGCCGGGCGGCTTGGGATGATGTTTCGAGACGAACGGCTGGTCGATCCAGCCGCCTGCCAATTGTAGGCGGACCGGAATTTCGCCGACTAAGGATCGGACGGTATGCCCCCCTTTGGTCATCAGCCGACACCCACGCGCATCCCCGCCCGGCGGCGCCGGTACTGCTCCTGGATCCAGCGGAACGTGATGGCCAGCCCCTTGTCGAGCGGTGTCGTGGGCTCCCACTTCAACACCTGCTTGATGAAGGTGTTGTCGGAATTGCGACCGGCCACGCCGCGTGGCGCATCGAGATCATAATGGCGCTTCAGCCGCTCGTTGAGCCCGGCCACATGCTCCACCTTGGTCAGCAGATCGTTGATGGACACCAGTTCGCTTGAACCGAGATTGATCGGCGTCGCGATCAATTCATCGCAATGCGTGATCTTATCGATGCCTTCAACGCAATCGTCGATGTACATGAAGCTGCGCGTTTGCCGCCCGTCACCCCACAATGTGATGTCCTTGCTTCCGGTCTCGATGGCGTCGACCACTTTGCGGGAAAGCGCGGCAGGCGCCTTTTCACGACCACCGTCCCAGGTGCCGTTCGGCCCATAGACGTTATGGAAACGGGCGATGAATGTCTTCATGCCACGTTCGGCCCAGTATTCCTGGCAGAACATCTCGCTCATCAGCTTCTCCCAGCCGTAGCCGCGTTCGGCCATCGCCGGATAAGCATCGCTTTCCTTCAAAGCGCGCACATTCGGATCCTGCTGCAGGTCCGTGTTGTAGGCGCAGGCCGAACTAGAGAAGAAATAGCGCCGCGCGCCGGCGCGGTATGCCGCCTCGACCATATGCGTGTTGATCAGGATCGAGCGCAGGCATTCGACACGGAACCGTTCGATGAAACCCATCCCGCCCATGTCGGCTGCGAGGTTATAGACTTCCATGGCTCCTTCGCAGACGCGATGGCAATTGGCCTCGACGCTGACGTCCAGGCAGAGGTTCTCGACACTCGGCACGTGAAGATACCATTCATAGAGCGGCTTCTTGTCGACCGCCCGTATCCGTGTAAATCCCTTGTTGCGAAAATAGAGAGCGAGGTTTCCGCCGATGAAGCCACCCGCACCGGTGATGGCGATGAGATCGTCGTGCCGCAGCGGCGTCTCATCTTCGACGGCTCTGCCGGTTGTGTGCGATGCGGTGGCGGGTTTACGCGTATCTCCCGGCGACATGGCGATCTTTGTCCTTGTTGGTGATCCACCATGAAGGATGATCCCATAAATTTGGGCTAAGAATAGCTATTCTTGGCAGAGATGGATATCCTTGACCTCACGCCGTCGTTGCAGCGTCAATGCAACTTGCGAAATTGCGAGGGAGCAGCGCCCAGCATGGTGCGAAATACGCGGGAAAAGTGAAAGCTGTCGGTGAAGCCGACCGCAATGGCAACATCCTTCACCAGCACGCCCGGCTTCTGCAACTCCGTCGCCGCGTGGTTGATCTTCAGACGCAGAAGATATCGGTAAGGGGATTGATGGTCGAAGCGGCGGAACAGCCGGCAAATGTAGGCGCCATCCATGCCACACCGTTTGGCGATCTGCTCGAGAGATCGCAAATACAGAAAGTTCTTCTCGATGAGGGTGCGGCAACGCAGATAAGCCGCGAAAGAAGGCGACTGCAGGGTCTTCGGCGCCGTACGCGTGGCTTCAATCTTGAGCGACAGACACTCCAACAACTTGAAGCAGAGCTCGTTGCTGTTCGCCTTCAGATGCATTCCGGTATGAATCAACTCCTCGAACAACGGCATTATGCTGTCCGGCGGGAATACTTCGACGACGCGGCCTCCGGTCAGTCCGCACTTCTCCAAAACCGGTGCTGCGCGCCTGCCAGTGAAGTCGACGAAGTACTTCACCAGGGGATCACGCGAATCCGAGGTGATTTGGTGCGGAACCCCCGGGCCGTAGGAAAAGGCCATACCTGCCTTCAGAGGCCAGGTAAGCGATGGAAGCGTGAGCTGACCGCGGCCGCGAACAACGTATTCGATGCACGAGTACGGGAATTTCGCCCTTTGGATGATGTAATCCGACGCGCAGTGCTCGAGTCCCGCGCTCACAACGGTGAGCGGCTGTTTTCCTGGCGCATGAAGCCCGAGGTAGAAGCGCCTAGCTTCTCCCACTTGATGGGAGAAAAACTCCGGAGCGGCGGAAGGCATTTGCGTGCTCATCGATCGCGCGGGGACAGCGCCGAACGCCTTGAGCATAAGCATACGCCGCGAAAAGGCATAGCCCTTCGATCCGCGTCACTCCCTGACCGGCACTGACCGTCGTCCGCCGGCCGCCAAAGTTCCGCTCAGCCGATAGGGTTATCATACGCTTGCCGGCACCGCAGGCCGCAGCTTCACCGAACGGGTCCTGACGACGAGCACCGCGGACCTGAGCACCGTGCCGGATGGGCCCTCCTGCACTGCCTCGATCCGGATGGTACCGGCCTTCTTGGTGGATTGCACGATGACCTGCGCCAAGCCGTTGAATAGGGAGCGACGAGGCCCTTTGTCGCTTTCCAGGCAGTTGGGATCCCCATTGCCGACGCCGATCAGTTTGCCGGGGCCGGTGAGCTTGAACGCTATCTTTTCATTGGCCGTCGGCACGGGATGGCCATAGCTGTCGAGAGCCTCCACCTTGATGTTCGCAAGGTCCTCGCCGTCAGCGCTGATCTCGACACGATCCGCGCTCAGGCGTATGGCAACGGCCGGCCCGGTGGTCTCGCGCCGCTCCGTGAGGACCAGTTTGCCGGCCCTGAAGCCGCGCGCCTCGATGACCCCCGGTTCGTATGCCACCTTCCAGGCGATGTGGCCGAGGTGCGGCACACTCTGGCGCCCCAGGCTGCGGCCGTTCAGGAACAGCTCCACCTCATCGAGGTTTGAATAAACCCAGACGGGGATTTCCTGGCCTTCCTTGCCGGCCCAATTCCAGTGCGGGAATAAATGAAGCGACGGCTCTTTCCGCCACCACGTCTTGTAGTAATAGAAGTAGTCTTTCGGGAAGCCGCACATATCGACGATGCCGAATTGCGAGCTGATCGATGGCCAGCCATAAGGCGTCGGCTCGCCACGGTAGTCAAACCCGGTCCAGGCAAATCCGCCGACCAGCCAGTCGCGTGTGCCGTAGACGCTCCACCATCCCTCCGGCGTTTTGCCCCAATCCGCAGCGCCGTCGTAGCAGTTCACCGTATTGCGTTTGGGGTCCGTAACGTACTCTCCGCGCGTGGACAGAGCGCTGGAGGTCTCCGATCCGACAATAGGTCGACGCGGATATTTCATGTGGAACTCGTCGGGGAACTTGTCCTCATGGTAATTGAAGCCGATGACGTCGAGCGGCTCCGACACCCCCTTTTCGTTGTCGCCATTGACCGCTGCCGTTACTGGTCGCGTGGGATCGAGCTCGTGGCAGCGGCGCACCATGTCGGCGGCGAT
>JAGWVX010000098.1 GCA_018970685.1 Alphaproteobacteria bacterium
GAAAAAGGGGTGGCACGGCTGCGGAAGCCGTCAATTCCTATTTCCGGCAGCGTTACGAGCATCAGTTTCTCTACGATTGGCCGACCATGGAACAGATGCTGCGGCGCGCCGGTTTCGGCACTGTCATTCGTCAGAAATGCGGCAGGGGCGATCTCCCGGAACTCATTTTAGACGATCCGAAATACGAATGGGAAAGCCTCTATGTGGAAGCGGTCAAACCTGCGGCTGCTGCATAGCGTGTTCCTGGCATGAAAGTTCTGCACGTTATCGAGCGGCTCGAAAACCAAGCCGTCGAGAACTGGCTTCTCCGGATTCTGAAACATGCGTCGAAAACCGGCTGCGCGCTCGACTGGACACTCTATTGTGTCGTGGGCAAGCCGGGGTGCCGGGACGAAGAGGCGCGCGCGCTAGGCGCCCGCATCGTCTATTCGCCGGTGCCGATCGGCGAAAAGGCGGTCTTCATGCGCGCCTTACGCCGCGAATTGGCAAGCGAATGTTACGACGTTCTCCATTGCCATCACGATATCATGTCGGCACCCTATCTTCTCGCCTCCGCCGGTCTTCCGCTGCGAAAGCGGATCGTGCATACGCACAATGCCGATATGGGTCTTCCCACGAATTTGCGATTGAAGAAGATGCTGGTTGGCGAGCCCTTCCGCCGCATTTGTCTCATGGCCGATCATGTCGTGGGTATTTCGCATCACACGCTCGACACAATGCTGGCCGGTAAGCCGCGCAGGCCCGGCCGCGACCTCGTGCACTATTACGGCGTCAATCCGTCGTCGTTCGCCGCGCTGGCCGATCGAGCAGGCGTCCGTGGGGAACTCGGCCTTTGCGCCAATGCAAAGATATTGCTGTTCGGCGGGCGCATCGTTCCGGAAAAAAACCCCGCATTCGCGGTCGATGTCCTGGCGGCATTGCGCCGTCATGATGCGAATGTCGTGGCCGTGTTTGCAGGTGCGGGATCGCAGGAGCAGAGCGTGCGCGAACGCGCGCGCGCTTGTGGGGTAGAAGATGCGGTGCATCTGACCGGCTGGCGGCAGGACCTTCCGCGCGTCATGTCTGCCTGCGACTGGTTCATCCTGCCGCGGCCCGAAAAGCGCATGGAAGGCTTCGGCCTTGCGGTTATCGAAGCGCAGCTTGCGGGCTTGCGTCTTCTTTTGTCGCGCGGGATCGCGGATGATCCGCTTCTGCCTACCGCGCGTTATCGCAGGCTCGGTCTTGGCGACGGCGCCGACGCCTGGGCTGCGGCCGCGATGGAGTTGATGGCTGAGCCTGCGCCATCTGTTGCTGATGCGTTTGCTGCGCTCAAGGCATCGCCAATGGATATGGACTTTGCACTTGCCGACCTTATGCGGCTTCACCAGTGAGGACGAGCCGCCCCTTGCGGGTGCTTCAGGTGATCGGCACGCTAAGCGTCGGCGGCGCGGAAAGCTGGCTGATCGAAGTCCTCCGCTATTGGTCCAAGTCTGGCGCCGTCAAGATGGACTTCCTCCTGACGAGCGGTAAGCCTGGCGTGCTGGATGACGAAATCATAGCTCAGGGGGGAAGGGTTCGCTATTTGCAATACTGCCGCCGGAACCTCGGCACGTTTGCACGCCAGTTTCGCCGCATCCTGCGCGAAGGTGGATATGACGCCATCCACGATCACTCCGACTATGCGAGTGGCTGGCATTTCCTGTTCGGGATTGGTCTGTTGCCGCCCGTGCGTGTGATGCACATCCACAATACGCGGAATCAGTTCCGCATCAACTACGAAAGAACCGCTGCACGCCGCCTCTCCGGGTGGATGGGAAGGGCGTTTGCCGCGCATCTTGCCACGCATGTCTGCGGCACGTCCGAGAATGTATTGCGCGAATATGGCTACGACCTGGAAACGCCAGGTCGTCCACATGCGTCGGTGCTGCATTGCGGAGTCGATGTCGCCGCATTCAATGGACCGCGGGCAGAAGACCGCGCATCGGTGCTGCGCGAATTCAGTTTAGGCGAAGCGACAACGCTACTCTTTCACGCGGGGCGACTCGATTACCAACTTGAAGCCAACCATCCCCACAATCATAAGAATACTTGGTTGGTCATCGAAATTGCGCGCGAAGCCTTGCGGCACAGTCCACATATAGCTCTTCTGGTGGCCGGCGCAGGCGACAGGCAGCGCGCGCAAATGGAAGAACTAATCGCGGCTTGGGGGCTCTCGAACAAGCTCCGCTTGATCGGCGTGCGTCGGGATATGGCGCGGCTTATGCGCGCGGCGGATATCGTTCTTTTCCCGTCTACGGAGGAAGGGCTCGGCATGGTCGCGGTCGAGGCGCAAGTCGCCGGTACACCAGTGCTTACAAGCACCACGGTGCCACGCGAAGCGTGCATCAATCCGAAACTCTATCATGCGCTGCCGCTGAGCGAACCTGTCGAAGCGTGGGCTAAGGCCACGCTTGGGATCAGCGCCGCGTCCAAGTTGTGCGTCGAGGAGTGCCGCGCGATTGCCGAGGCGTCGCCTTTTTCGATCGCGAATTCGGCGCGCGCGCTCGAATCGGTCTATGGAGCCGGGCGAGCGTGAGTTCGCGCGTACTCGTGATCGAGCCTGCGGGTCAGCTGTGGGGATCGGAGCGCGCATTGATCGATCTCATCGAAAGCGTTTCGGATATCGAGATCGCCGTTTGCTGTCCGCCGGGTACCCCGCTGCTTGCCCTATTGCAGAAGAGAAATGTAAAGACTTTTCCTTATTTGATCGCAGAATTGCATCGCAAATCGCGCTGGCGGCGGCTTCAGGCGGCCTTTGGTGTGATGCGCGCTTGCCGTGCATTCAAGCCCGGCGTCCTGCACGTCAATCAGGCTGGGGCCTATCGCATGACGTCGTTGGCAGCGCGGCTATTGGGCCTTTCTATCGTCTGCCATGTTCGCATCTTCGATGACGCACCCCATCTGGCGCAAAGGACCCCGAGCCCCCAAAGGCTTGTCGCGATCATCGCGATCAGCGGCGCGGTCCAAGAGGAAATTCGAAGATTTCGGAACCTCGACCACATTCCCGTCCATCTCATCTACGACGCGTACGCGCCAGTCAACGGCACGGAAATGTCGGCGATCGCGGCGCCGAGGTTGGCTGGAATTGCATGCGTCGGTCGGATCGTGCCGATCAAGGGTGTGGACATTCTCATCAAGGCTCTTGCCACGGGCACGGTGCCCGCGGACGGTCCGCAATGCTACATCGCGGGCTCCGGACCAGAGAGCTACGTAAGCGAGCTTCGTACCTTGAGTGCCGCGAGCCCCTCCGTACAGATCACTTGGCTCGGCGTAGTCGATGACGTTTTTTCACTGCTTCGGAGTTGCCGCGTCCTCGTCTGCCCTTCGCATCGCGAACCTTTGGGGCGTGTCGTTCTTGAAGCGTGGGACGCGGGATGCGTCCCGGTCGTGTATCGCGGCAGCGGAGGTGCTGCCGAAATCGTGACGGCGTCCGGAGGCGGCATTGTCTACGACGACCAGACGGCCGAATCCCTGGCGGACGCGATAGCGCGCGCGTTACGGTTGTCCGATGGTCAATCTCTTCAACTGGTGGAAAATGGCCGGCACTGGATGACGGACTACTGCAATCAGGAACAGTTCGGGCGCACGATCGGCTGCGTGTTCGAGAGCGCAGTGCGCAGGAAAAGTTACGCCGTTTCAAAAGCGCGATGAAACGAATACTCTTCCTCGGAGAGCTGGGGGCGGGACAAACGTCGCTCATGCGATCGCGGGCATTCAAGAGGTTGGGACATTCGGTCCGCGGCGTGGACACGGGCGAGCCCTGGAAATCCGCGAAGTGGCTGTCCCGCCGCGCCCAGAGGAGTCTCGAACTCGGTCCCGCAATAACCGAGATCAACCGATCCGTCCTCAAAGCTGCCGATGAATTCCGGCCCGATCTCGTCTGGGCGGAGAAGCAGGAGTATCTCAGCCGCGAGGCAATCGAGGCGCTGAAGAAGAGTGCGACGGTCGTCCATTTCACACCCGATCCGTATTTCAGCGTCGCCTGGAAGCGCACGCGCCTGATGGACGAGGCGATCGTCTCCTTCGACGCTCTTGTGTACTGCAAGTGCTACGAGCGCAGCGATTACGAGACGGCGGGGCCGCAGCCCATCTACATGCCGCTCGGCTACTGCGACGAGGTCCATCGCCCGCTTCTGTCGGATGACGGACGCTGGTCCTGCAGTGTCGGATTCCTGGGCGGATGGGAGCCACGTCGCGAGCATTTGCTGCACGCGGTCGCGAGCCGGAACATCGTCCTGAAGATCTGGGGCGCCTATTGGGAGTTCCTGCGCGACGGCAGGTGGACCCCCCGCCGCCACATCATTCTCCGCCAGCTCGCCGGACGCGAGAGCTTCCGCATTCATCAAGATCCGCTTTTGGCGGAGGCCTTCCAGAGCGGCGAAGTATATGCGAACGATTACGCGCGGGCCTTGACGGGCTCGCGCATCGGAATCGGCTTCCTGCGAACCGTCTGCCCCGACCAGCACACCACGAGAACCTTCGAGATTCCGGCTTGCGGGAGCATGCTCCTGGCCGACCGCAGCAACGAGCATTGCGAATTGTTCGAGGAAGGCAGGGAAGCGGAATATTTCTCCTCGACCGACGAACTTGTCGACAAGGCAGAATACTATTCGCGGAACGACTCGGCGCGTGAGCGCCTCGCTTCCGCCGGACGCCGGCGATGCGAGGTTTCGAAATACGCCTACATTCATCGGTTGTCTGCGGTGCTGGACGCTCTGAACGCCTAAGGCATCGAGAGAACCCGCGCACCGCTATGCTTCGGAAAATACTGACCAAGCTCCACCAAGCAAACATCCTTCTGCACCGCTACAGCTACACAAATCCGACCATGGAAATTGTCTATCGCGAGCTGCTTCTACGGGAGCTGGCGCGCGCGAATGTGGCGGACGTGTTCTATCCGGTCGGCGGTGGCGCCAACCATAGTTTCATGTATGTCATCGCGCGAATCATGAACGAGTTCGACATCCACAACGTGGTGGAGCTGGGCGCCGGACAGACCTCGA
This sequence comes from Alphaproteobacteria bacterium, assembly GCA_018970685.1. Taxonomy (GTDB): domain Bacteria; phylum Pseudomonadota; class Alphaproteobacteria; order Micropepsales; family Micropepsaceae; genus Rhizomicrobium. The sequence continues at coordinate 5,022 of JAGWVX010000098.1, forward strand.
TACTGCTTGACCGAATGCGAAAGGCAACGGGGCGCGAGTGCACGATCCGCACGATCGAGCACGACGCATTCTGGGTCGATCGCATCCGCTCGCAGGTCGAACACCTTGTCATCCATGCGCCGCTTCGTCCCGCTGTCGCCGACGGCGTGGCCATCCCCTATTACGACGCCGATTCCGTCGTAATCGGTGCAGATGTCCACCTCGCGATTGTCGACGGCCCCCCTGCTTCAAACCCGGCAAATCGCCATGCGCGGCTCGGCGCATTCGATCTTCTGAAAGACAGCCTCGCGCCCGACTGCGTCCTCGTCATCGACGACTGGGAGCGTGCCGGCGAAATGCGATTGGCACGCATGTTCGAAAACCACTTCCGGAGCCACAATTTCGATTACACAATGAATACCTTACGCGCCGACAAGTCCCAGGCCATCCTTGCTGCGGGAAAATTCAGGCATGCTGCGTATTTCTAGCATTGCACGCAATCATGACGGCGGCTGGAGACAGAGGCGGGATGGGTCTTGTACGATCGTGGAATTGAGCTGAGTACAAATATTCGGAACTGGAAGAGTGTTCCGCCTCGCAGGCTCTTGGTTGCGTAACCTCAGCGACATGGCCGCGCAACACACGAACGCAAACGTGTGCGGCTCATGATCGGTTTGCTCCTGATTTGCCTGACGGCTTTTCTACTGCTGCTCGGTCTTCTCCGGCGAAGTCGTATGTCGCTCGGTCTTCCGGTGGCCTATCTCGGTAGCCTGCTTCTATTTCATGTGCCGGGTGCCCTCGCACATGCCGTGAGTGGCGACCTTCTTTATGGCACACCGCAGACCAAGATCGGTTTCACCTACGCAACCATTGGAACTGTTTGTTTTGTCATGGGTGCGTGGCTCTCCCGATCGCAAGCACCGACTGTGCATCCCATGACAAAGCAGGACGGGCTGACATTCTGGCTATTTTGCCTGTTTGGTGGTTGGGCGTTTATCTATATTCTGAGCCCACTCCATAACATTCCGAGTGTTGGTGCCGTCGTTGATGAAGCCGGTGCCGTATGGACGTTGGGCGTGCTGTTGGGACTGGGTGACGCGTTCCGGCGAGAGGATCTCCGTTCCGTAACGTTCTGGAGCGGCGCGTTGGTTGTCTACCCGATTGTGATGCTGTTGTTGGGTGGATTCCTAAGTTACGGCTCAGCGGCAATAATCATCGCGACCTCGGCACTGACGATTTCTGCGCGCGGCTATAGCAGAGCGATGCTTGGCGTCGGGCTGGCCGCGTTTCTCGGTCTGAGCCTGTTCGTGAACTATTTCCATCATCGCGACGCTATCCGCCAGGAAGTCTGGGGCGGCGCACCGCTCTCCGACCGCATCGACAGTATTGAAGACATGTTCATGAATTTTCGTCTGTTCGATCCGACCGACCCCGGACAGGCCGAGGCGCTCGATGCGCGCCTCAATCAGAATTATTTCGTTGGCCTTGCCGCGGAACGCATCGAAAGTGGTCAGGCCCATTACCTTTATGGTCGTTCCATCTGGCAGGCATTAGAAGCATTGGTACCTCGTGCGATTTGGCCTGATAAGCCGGTTACTGCCGGCAGCGGCGATATTGTTTCGGAGATGACGGGGCTCACACTCTCCTCGACGACGTCATGGGGTGTTGGCAACGTGATGGAATTCCAAATCAACTTCGGCTTGATAGGCGTCGTGTTCGGCTTCATCGGGCTGGGTTGGTTGATAGGTCTACTCGACATGAAGGCCGCGCTCGCACTCCGGAGAGGCGATTTCGGACAAGCAATTGTTTTCTTCCTCCCAGCTGTCGCGTTGATTGATCCTCAGGGTTCTATGGTGGAACTGGCTAGCGGCTCAGCATCAGCGTTGATCGCGGGCTATGGTTGGAAATGGTTGTGGGAGAATAGACGGGGCAGGTCGGTTGGGAGAATTTTCCAGCGGCACCGTCCACGAGCTATTTTGGCTAATGTGAATCGTTTTCGGCAGTGAATACAACTTGACCACTGACCCCGCCGCTGAATTTGACCCCGCGGGTGGTATGCTAGGAGCTTATTCTCCTTTGGATGGTACGGTAGAATTCTATGGCCGTATCAATGCGATACTTCAGCGCGAATCGGTTGTGCTCGATTTGGGGGCCGGGCGCGGCGCATGGTTTTGCGAGGATCGGTGTCGATATCGCCGTGAACTTAGAAGCATCCGGGGCAAAGTCGCAGAATATGTCGGGGCTGACATAGACTGTGTTGTGTTGTCGAATTCCACAACAGACCGGAATGTAATCATTACTGATGGGCGAATTCCACTGACAAGCGCGAGCGTTGATCTCATTATCGCTGACTATGTTTTAGAACACATAGAAAATGTGGCCCAACTTCGTAACGAGATCGCACGCGTCCTAAAGCCTGGAGGAGTTTTCTGCGCGCGAACCCCACACGCATTAAATTATGTGAGCATTGCCGCTCGCATGATAAGAAATGTTGTAATTGCTCACGCTCCTTCGGTCAGGGGCATGCCGTTGAGAGTTAAGCGGATAGCGGTGAGCGGATCGATGGCTCGGCGCCGGGCGGTTTCGAGCACGGATCGGATGTCGGCGTAGAGCTTGGCACCCCACTCGGACCGGAAGCAGTTGGTGACTTTTCGGAAGATGACACAGGGCCTGATGGCCCGCTCGGAGCCGTTGTTGGTGGGCGGCAGGTTTCGGTTGGTGACGAACACGAACAGATGCAGTCGCCACTTCTTGATCATGCGCTGGAGCTTTTCGCCTTCGTTGCCTTGCGGCGCAATGCGCAGAAGCTCGTTGAGCCTGTTGTCGAGCTTGACGGCATAGCTGCGCAGCGTGGCATCGGCCAGTTTCTCGCGGCGGCGGCCGATGGCGCAGGCCCGGCGCAAGAGTTTGGCCAGCGGCGGCGCGAAGAGATTGTCGCCCGCATCGATGGCGTATTGCACATCGCGCAACAGGTGGGCGAGACAGACCTGATGCTCTTTCGTGGCCCAGCCCATCTGGGCGGCCAGCCGGTCGGAGACCCAATAGTCGGGGCGGGTACCGCCCAGGAACGCTTCGACCACAGTCTTGCCCCGGCTGGGTGCGGCGATGAAGCAGCAGTCCTTGTCATGATGGAACACCCAGGTCCACCAAGTCCTTTTGCCGACGCGCATGCCGGTCTCGTCCGATTGCAGGGTGCTGCCGCAAAGAAGTCTGGCACGGATCAGGCTTGTCTGTTCGGCAAAGGCCTTGCGGCTGTCGTCCAGGATATTGACCAGCGCGCCTTCGCTGATCTGAAGGCCGAGCAGATCGGACATCAGCCGCGCCAGACGCTCGAAGGAGACAGCATGGCTGGCGCGCAGATAGATCGCAAAGGCGCGCAGGTTCGGCCCGAACGGCGAGCCCGGCTCCAGCCCTTGTGGCGGAGCAGCCTTGAACCGCTTCGCACAGCACGGACAAATGCCGCCCTGCAGCGTCACTCGCGTCACGTCCGGCTTGATCTCGGGAATCTCGATCCGGTCGTAGCTTTGCACCGCCGTCTGCACCACTCCCGACACGTCGGCCGTGCAATGCTGGCACTGCGTGGCCATCACTTCGCGCTTGCTGGTCGGGTTGGGATGCAGCGGCCGGTGCGCGCCCGCATGCACCTGGCCTTTGGGCTTGTTCGAAGCCTCGCCCGACGGCTTGTGGCCCTGGCTTGGCGGCGTGCCGGAATTGTCCGGCGTCTTCGGCGGAAGGTTCAGCTTCTCGCGAAGGCCAGCGTTTTCTTCACGAAGCACCACATTCTCCCGGCGCAGCGCCGCGTTTTCAGCCTCCAAGGTGGTGATACGCTTGTCCAGCGCGTCGAGCCGCGACAGCAACGTCGCGATTAGCGCGTCTTTCTCTGCACTCGTCAGAATGAAATAATCAGTCGGTGCGCTCACACACCCGTTGATTCAGATTCGCGTTCGGCGCGCCATCCCCGCGAGTCAATTCGCCGCAAGAGCAAGAG
>JAGWVX010000099.1 GCA_018970685.1 Alphaproteobacteria bacterium
CGATGCAGGCGGTCTTCAGCCCGAGCTGACCCAATCTGATCGCGGCATTGTAGCCGCCCGGTCCGCCACCGAGGACAACGGCATCGAATTGATCAGCCATAAATAGGGTCTTTCGTTCAGGGGGGCGGAGTTTACTTATGTCCTCGGACGCGCGGATGCAATTCGCGCAATGCGATTTTTCTAAGGAACGTGCCCGACGGCGGCGCCTTTTAGGCCGCTGACGCGGTACACGATATAATGCGCGATGGGCACGCCCTCGCGCATGCGATCGATGCGGGCGATTTCGGCGACCGTGGAAAAATGCGCCGCGATAAGAGCGCGGTCGTCGCGACGCAACTCGCTAACATAAAGCACGGGATGGGCAAACAGCAGGGCATCGGCGGCAGGATCGTTCGACCAGCGATAATCCTGGCCGACCGCGACCACGGGCCCCGGCCCATAGAAAGCCAACCAGGCGGCGGAAGCATAATCGGTGGTCAGAATCGCATCGGCATGGGCCGAGACGCGCAGGGCTTCGACCCTGGCGGCGACCTCGGGAAAACCAATGGCAAGAAGGCGTGCCAGAGGATCCTTGCGCCCCATCGGCACCAGGCCGCACAACGCCTGGGCGTAGGCGGCGACCAGGAGCACGGCAGCTACCGGAATCGCCAGCCGCTTCGACCAGCGTGCGACCGGCGCGCGCCAGCCGGACCAATCGCTGCGCCAACAGGCGATCGCCGCAGCCACGCTCAGCAGCGGATAGAGAAAGCACGGCCAGTTGCCCTGCACGTTGGCATGCAGCGAATGGAATGCAAAATAGGCGATGGGCGGCCAGATGAGCGCGGCGATCATCGCGTGGCGTTCGTCGCGCCAACGCGTTGTCGCACCGAAGACGCCGAGCACGAGAATGAACGGCGTGGCCAGCAGCAGTTGCGCGCCGACAAAACCCAGCAGATAGCGCAGCGTGAAATCTTCGGCCTCGATGCGCCCGAACTGGAACGCAAAGGTTTCCCAACCATGCGCCGCGTTCCACCATAGATTCGGCGCGAACAAGATCAGCGACAACGCGGCGCCGAGATAAGGCCACGGCGTGAGCAGCCAGCGGCGCATGGGGGGAGAAGCGAGCAGCCAGACCAGCGTGCCAAGCCCGAGGAAGAAAGCGGAGTACTTGGACAGAAGGCCGAGACCGGCCGCGACGCCGACCGCCAGCCACCAGCGGCCGTCCTTGCTTTCGACGACTTTCGCCAGAGTCCAAAAGAAGACCGCCGAGGTAAAGATCGACGGCGTGTCGGGCGTCGCCGCCAGCATCTCGACCGTAATCATCAAGGTGAGATTGAAGAACAGGCAGGCGCGGGCGCCCACTTTCTCGTCGCGCCCGAGGATCGCGCCGGTGCGCCAGACGAACCAGCCGGCGACGAAAGACAACAAAATGCCGCCTATGCGCACACCGAACGATGTCGCGCCGAACAAGAACGTGCCGGCGCGGATGACGAAGGCGACGGCAGGCGGATGATCGAAATAACCGGCCGCCAGATGGCGCGACCACAGCCAGTAATAGGCTTCGTCGGCGGAGAGCGGCAGCAGCGCGCCGGCGAGCAGCCGCAGTCCGGCGAGAATCGTCAAAGCCGCGAGAAGCCGCGTCTCGCGCGTCAGCGTCATCGCGTGCGCCAGATGAACATGCTGGACATGGCGTAATTCCACAACACGCCCATCAGCGCGCCGGCAAAACCCGCTACCCACCAGACCTCGCGCTCGGCATAAAGCTGCGAGGCAAGCCCGACATCGGTCACCGCCCCGATGGCGCCGATGACGCAGAAACCGACGAAACCGGTCAGCATCCCCCAGCCGCGCAGCCGCCGGTCGCGATAGGTCAAGCTGTTGTTGAGCAGGAAGTTGCTGGTCATCGCGAAGAAGGTGGCAACGCTCTTGGCCAGCGTGAACGACACCGGCCAAACCAGCATCGCGACGTTGAGCACGGCCAGGTTCACGGCAATGCCGAGCGCGCCGACCACGGCGAAGAAGATGAAGCGCGGCTCGACCAGGCCATTCGACAATTTGGCGAGCAGAAGGCCCAGGAACTCCAGCCCGATCTGCACGTTGAACTTGCTCTCCCCCTCATGGCGCTCGCCGAATACGTAGGGCTGCTCGGCGATGCGCAGTCCTTCGCTGGCGGTGGCGATATCGAGCAGAATCTTGAATCCGACCGGCGAGAGACGGCCGGCCATCGCGTCGAAGGCGTCGCGGCGCATCATGAAGAAGCCGCTCATCGGATCGCTGAGCGACGTGCCGAGCGCGCGCTGCGTGAGCTTGGTGGCGACGCGGCTGATCTTGCTGCGTCCTTCGCTGAAGGACTTTGCACTGCCGCCTTCCACATACCGCGTGGCGGCGACGAGATCGACTTCGCCCGTGCGCAGCTTAGCCAGCATTTCGGGCAGTATGCGTTCGTCATGCTGCAGGTCGGCGTCCATCACCGCGAGATAGGCGGCGCTCGAAGACAACATGCCTTCGATGCAAGCGCCGGCCAGGCCGCGGCGCCCTACCCGGCGCAGGCAGCGGATGCGCGGATCGCGGCCGGCGATGGCCTTGACCGCGTCTGCGGTACCATCGGGCGAATTGTCGTCGACGAAGACGGCTTCCCAATCGACGCCCGCCAACGTGCGGTCCAGGCGCGCGATCAGCTCGGCGACATTGCCGCGCTCTTTGAAGGTCGGAATGACGACGGACAATTCGACACGGTGTTCGGGAAGGGCGTCGGGTTGCTTTTCGACGGCGGAAAGCGGCATTGGTGGCACCTCGGGGCGCCTTGGTGACCGTACCTGCCCGATCCGTCAAGAGGCCGCCGGCCAGAGCCGAATCAAAGCCCACAATTTTCTATTTATGTGAAATATACCAATATATTATGTGAAATTCTCGCATCGCGCGCAAAGCGCCTCCTCCTCTCTCGCACCTGGGATTATGATGATCCGGCGCGTGTGTTCGTCCGCATCGTCTCCAGAGCGGGAGCCGTGATGAATATGATAGCGAACTCCTTCATCGAAACGAGTTGGCTGGAAACGCTGTCGCGGCTGGAATACGGCACGCTCGAATTCGTCGCTCCGAACGGCGACGTGCACGTCCACAAAGGGCGTATACCGGGGGTGCAAGCCCGGCTTGTGCTCCACGATTGGAACGTGCTGCGCCGGGTGCTGGCGCGCGGCGACATCGCGCTGGGCGAAGACTATATCGCCGGCGCCTGGGAAACCGACGACATCGAAAATCTCGTATCGCTGTTTTTGATGAATGTGGCGGCGCTGCAAAATTACGTCAACGGCAATTTCTTCAGCCGCATGGCGCTGATGCTTCACAACAAGTTCGTCCGGCGCAATTCGCTGAGCGGCAGCAAACGCAACATCGAATCGCATTACGACGTCGGCAACGATTTCTATGCGCTGTGGCTCGACAAGAGCATGACCTATTCCTCGGCGCTTTTCGGCGGCAGCGCGAAGAATTTGGAAGAGGCGCAGAGCAACAAATACCAACGCATCCTCAGCCGCATTGCCAAGCCAGGCTCGTCGATTCTTGAGATCGGCTGCGGCTGGGGCGGCTTTGCCGAGCGCGCCGCCGAATATGGCCACCGCCTGACCGGACTGACGATTTCGCCTTCCCAGTACCGTTTCGCCCGCGAACGCCTGAAGGGCGCCGCGGATATCCTGCTCGAGGATTATCGCAAGGCGCGCGGCGTGTTCGACATGATCGTTTCTATCGAGATGTTCGAAGCCGTCGGCGAACAATATTGGCCGCAATATTTCCACGCTGTGGCGGAGCGGCTCAAACACGGCGGGCGGGCGCTGATTCAAACCATTACCATTCGCGACGAGCTGTTCTCCAGCTACCGCCTGCGCAGCGATTTCATACGGCATTATGTTTTTCCAGGCGGCATGCTGCCGTCCCTGCAACGCTTCCGCGGGGAAGCCGAACGTGCCGGTCTGAAGGTGGTGGACCAGTTCTCCTTCGGCAAGGACTACGCCAGAACCCTGCGCGAATGGTCGTCGCGCATGCGCGCCAAGAGCGCCGAGATCAAGGCGCTCGGCCACGACGACCGCTTCCTGCGCAACTGGCAGTACTATCTTGGCATCTGCGCGGCGGCCTTCGACACCAAGCGCACCGACGTCGTGCAGGTCGAACTGGTACGCGCCTGACCCTTCATGTCCCGAAAGCCGGCGTCAACGGCGGCCCTTGCCGGTCGCGGCGGGATGTCTTATCGCAGCACATTGGCGGAATAACGCGGAAAACATGCCGTGTAGGGACGCATGATGATGGTGTGGCGCAACTGGCCGGCGACGGCGCTGGGGCTGATGGCGATCCTGCTGATCGCGCCGCTGTGGTGCGTGCATTCTCCGGCCATGCCGGATTACCCGGCGCATATCGCGGGCTTCTACATGATCGCCGGCGCCGCTCGCACGGCGCCTTTGTCGACCTATTACGGCATCCATTGGACGCTGGTGCCCAACCTGGCCTCCGAACTGGCCGTGCCGGCGCTGATGAAGCTGCTGCCGCTGGAAAGCGCGGCCAAGCTGTTTCTCAGCATCGCCGTCGCGCTATGGATCCTCGGCCCCGCCGCCATTCAACGCGCCCTCTACGGCCGAGTCGGCGCGACGGCGCTCGCCGGCGCCTTCTTCGCCTATAACGCCAATTATACCTGGGGTTTCTTCAACTACTATTTCGCGGCCGGTTTGAGCTTTCTGATCTTCGCCGTCTGGATCGCCAGCGCGGAGAAGCGCCGCCCGTTGCGGCTGCCGGGCTTCATGTTGGCCGTCTGGATTCTTTACCTCTGCCATCTGGCGGCGGTCTTCACCCTGGGCGTATTGATCTTCTGCTACGAACTCTCGCGGGCGATCGAGACGCGCGACTTCGCCCCCAGGGCGTTGGTCTTCCGCGCCCTCAAAATCGGTTTGGTCTTTTTGCCGGCGGCGGCGGCTTTTCTTTTCTTCAAGCCGACCGGCGGGCCGGGAGGCCGGCTGGCTTTCGATTTCACCGACACCATCGGCGATCGCGTGGCGTCGGCAATCCAATATGCCTATAGCGAGCCGGCCTATCTGCTGATCGGGACGCTGGCGATCCTGGTGCTGGCCGGGCTGATGTATGAGAAGCTTCGCATCCATCCGTCGATGAAAATTCCGGTGATCGTGCTCGCCGTGCTGACGATGGTGTCTCCCGAATGGGCGCTGGGCGGCTGGGGGGTGCATTTGCGTCTTCCCGCGGTGCTGGGTGCGGTGCTGTTCGCAACGATGGAGCTGCGCGCCGGACCGCGGGCGAAAGCGCTGGTTGCGGTCGCGCTGCTGGCACCGGCCGTGTGGATATCAACGGCGCTGACAATGAGCTGGCGCAGCTACGACCGGCAATACGACGAATTCCGCGCAGCACTTCGACAGGTGCCCAAAGGCACGAAGCTTTTCACCGTTCTCGACGACGCCTCGCTGAACTACTCACCGGATTTTTCCGTTCCCGATCAGCCTTATTGGCATATGGCGGAATATGCCATCGTCGATCGCGGCGCCTTCACGCCTTTGATGTTCGCCACCAAGGGCCAGCACATCGTGCAGGTGAGGCCGCCTTACGACGGCTACGCCGCCAAGACGGCCCAACAGGGTTCGCCCCCGGATGTTTCAGAACTGGAAGACCTGGCGGCGGGGCGCGTCGACGGCGATCCCGACATCGCCGAGATTTTTCCCTATCTGAAATTCTTCCAGTGCCACTTCAACATGGCCGTAGTGGTTCGCGGCAAGGGCGAGCCGAGCGACGTTCCCGATTTCCTCACGCTGCGCCATACGGGCAGCTTCTTTTCGCTCTATGACGTCCGTCCCAACAAGGCCTGTGCGCGGAGATGAGCGGCTCTCGCGCTCCCCGGACATTCGATCTTGCGGTGATCGGCACGGCGCTATTCTGCGCTCTTGGACTCTGGCGCGTGGCGGCGATCCTGGGCCTTCACGTGCCGTTGGACCCCAATGAAGGCTGGAACGCCTATCATGCGGCCGCGGCGATGGCAGGGGGTCCGCTCTATCCCGGACCGCACAGTTACATGATCAACAATTACCCGCCCCTATCGTTTTATGTCGTGGGGGCCCTCGGCCGGTTGTTCGGCGACGACATCGTCGCCGGCCGTCTCGTATCGCTGTTGTCGCTGGCTGTCGTGGCATACGGCATTTTCGCCTTGGCGCTGCACATGGGCGCCAAGCGCCCGGCGGCGGCGCTCGCGGTACTCTGGTTCGTCGGCGGCATGCTGGCTTTCACCGATTATGTGGGCATGGACGATCCGCAGCTATTGGCGCATGCGATTACGATCGGCGGAGTCCTGCTGCTCCTGCGTGCGCCGCGAGACGCACCGCGTATTGCGGGAGCCGCGCTGTTGTTCGCGCTGGCCGCCTTCGTGAAACACAATGTGATTGCGCTGCCGCTGGCGGTGACGGCGTGGCTCGCGATCTACGACCGGCGCAGTGCCCTGCGCCTTGCGGCTTTCGGCGCCTTTGCCCTCCTTGCGGGCCTCGTTCTGTTCCATGCGATCTATGGCAGCAGCCTCCTGTCTCATCTGGTTTCGGCGCGCACTTATTCTCTTGCCAATCTGCGCGACGGCTTCGAAGCCTGGCTGCCGTGGAGTTTCGTCCCGCTCGCCGGCCTCACGGCGCTCGGCATCCGGTACGGCGCCGACCGGTATGTCCGCTTTTGCCTCATCTATGCAGCAATCGGCATCGTCCTTGGCGTCAGTTTCCTAGGGGGAGCCGGCGTGGACGCCAATGTGATGTTCGATGCCGACATCGCTTTGGCCATAAGTGTCGCGCTGCTCTTTGACCGGTTCATGCCTGATGCGGTCGCGCCCTTCGCCGCCGCGTGCCTTGTGCTGCCGCTGGTTGCCGGCGCCTGGGCGAACGCGGACGGCGACTGGAGCAGGGCGTCCTATTGGCTGCATCCGATGCGCGACGAAGCCGCCTTAGCGCGACAGGATATCGCCTTCGTGGCGGCGCGGCGGGGGCCGGCGCTTTGCCAAATGATGTCGTTCTGTTATTGGGCGCATAAACCGGCGACGGTGGATGTTTTCAATACCGGCGAGCAGCTCAAAACCGGAGTGCGCAGCGATGCGCAGCTTATCGCCATGATGGCGTCACGCCGATTCTCCGTCATCCAGATCGATCCGGATGCGACCGAACCGCTGGGCGTCCGCGTGGGTGCCGCGATGGCGCGTCACTACCGGCTGGACCACACCGACGACAACGGCGCGTTCTACGTGCCGCGCTAATTTTTCAGGCGCTCCGGGCCTTCACGGTGCCGGTGCGTTCGACCTTGCCCCAGCTGACGAACACGCCGCGCAGCGCCGTCGAGATCGACCGGACAACGACGTAATACATGATCTGCCGATAGCCGAAGCGCTGCAGCACCAGCCACCACAGCAGGCTCCACTTCTCGCGCTTCTCCATCAGGAAGCCGAACAGGGCGGCGGCGAGATCGACCACCATGAAGACCGCGTAATAGATTCCGACCTTGACCAGATTGTCGTTCGAGAACTCGGCGCCATGCTGAACATAGGCGATCCACTGAGTCAGCAGCTGCCAGACCAGAAGCAGATCGGCAATCGGCGCCAGCGCCGTCAGCACGATCTGGAACAGCCACACCTGCGGCAGCGCGACCAGCCCGAGCGCGCCGTAGCGCCGGTTGAAGGTCATGTCGCGGTATTTCCACAGGCATTGCAACGTGCCGTAAGCCCAACGGAAGCGTTGGCGCGCAAGTCCCCGCACGGTCGAGGGCGCCTCGGTCCAAGCCACGGCGGTGTCGTCGAAGTGTACCCGGTATCCGGAACGCTGCAGGGCAATGGTCAAATCCTGATCTTCCGCCAGCGTGTCGGTCGGAAATCCGCCGGCCTTCAACAGGACCGCGCGCCGCCAGGCGCCAACGGCGCCCGGCACGACGGTAAAGGTTTCAAGCGCGTCGAGCGCGCGGCGTTCCAGATTTTGCGCGACGATATATTCCAGGGCCTGCCAGCGGGTGATCGTGTTGACGCGGTTGCCGACTTTCGCGTTGCCGGCCACGGCGCCGATCTTGGGATCAACGAACCAGCGAACGAGCCTTGAGATCGTGTCGTGGTCGAACTCGGTGTCGGCGTCGAGCGCTACTACGACGTCGCCGGTGGCGCGCGCCACGCCGATGTTCAGAGCCTTGGCCTTGCCGCCGTTCGGCACGCTTATCAACGTCACCTTTGATTCGTTGCCGAATTTCTCGTGCACGACCTTCGCCGTGCCGTCGCGCGAACCGTCATCCACCACGATGACCTCGAGGCTGCGGTAATCGCTGTTCAGGATCCGCTCGATGGTCGACGCGATCACTTTCTCTTCGTTGTAAGCGGGAATGATAACCGACACGGGCAAACCGGCGGCGGACGGCTCCGGCGCCGGCTTGCGGTGCACCTTGCGCCACACGCTGAGTCCGCACAGCAGGAAGAGCCGTGCAAAGCCGAGAACGATGGCCGCCAAGAAGCAGTAATAAAGCATGCTGCCCAGCCAGCTCAGGGTGAGGAACACCAATCGGTCGGCGAACAAGCTGATGGTCGGCGCGAGAGGCGGCATCGCTTGGTCGCGGGTCAAGCCCGCAAGCTTCGACACCAGAACGAAGTGATACCCGTGAGCGCGCAGCTGATCGATCAGCGTGGGTAGAAGTTCCACAGTGCGAGAGCGGTCGCCGCCGCCGTCGTGCAGCAGAATGATGTTGCCGCGGACGTCTGGATCAGGATCGCTTACTTCCTGGAATACCCGCTGCATCATCAAAGCGGGGTCCGGCTTCTGCCAATCCAACGGATCGACATGCACGCCCACGGTGATGTAACCCATGTCCTGGGCCACCTCGACCGGAAAGATCTCGTCCTTGGTCGACGGCTCGGCGTCGCCCATGTAAGGGGGCCGGAACAGGCGCATGGAACGACCCGTCAAAGCCTCGAACAGACGCTGCGTTGCGTTCAGCTCGACCTTGTCGGCTTCGATC
>JAGWVX010000100.1 GCA_018970685.1 Alphaproteobacteria bacterium
CGCGGGCCGCCTGCGGCGACCGGCGGCATCAGACGTCTCCCGACGAGCAGCGTGCGTCGATCATGCTATGCCACATCTAGTTCATACGCCGAATGCAGAGCGCGAACGGCGAGTTCCACGTACTCTTCGGCAATCAACACGCTGACTTTGATTTCCGACGTGGAAATCACCTGGATGTTGATACCCTTGTCCGAAAGTGTGCGGAACATCGTTTGCGCAACGCCAGGATGGGCGCGCATACCGATACCAATGATGGAGACCTTGGCCACGTTTCCGTCCGAAGTGATCTCGCGATAGCCGATTGTGGGTCCGGCCTTTTCCAGGGCATCCAAGGCGCGAGCCAGTTCGCTGCGAGCACAGGTGAAGGTGAGATCGGTTCGCCGACCGTCTTCCGACACGTTTTGCACGATCATGTCGACGTTTATGCCCGCGTCCGCCAGCGGACCAAAAATGGCTGCTGCGATGCCGGGGCGGTCTGGTATCTTCATCAACGATATCTTCGCCTCGTCGCGAGAATAAGCGATGCCGGTGACGGGTTTCTTTTCCACGATGTCTTCCTCGTCGCACAGAAGCGTGCCGCCCGCGTCAGGATCGAAGCTCGAAAGGACGCGGACGGGTACGCGGTATAACATGGCAATCTCGACAGAGCGCGTCTGGAGCACTTTCGCGCCCAAAGATGCCATTTCGAGCATTTCTTCAAACGCAATTTTTCCCAACCGGCGCGCCTTTGGCACGATGCGGGGGTCGGTGGTATAAACTCCGTCGACGTCGGTGTAGATGTCGCACCGGTCAGCCTGGATTGCAGCAGCGACGGCGACGGCGCTGGTGTCGGAGCCGCCTCGCCCGAGCGTCGAGATGCGGTTGTCGGGCGCGATGCCTTGGAAGCCGGCGACCACTGCCACCTGTCCCTGAGCCAAACGTTCGTTTAGCAGCGCGGGATCTATGCCTTCGATCCGCGCCGAACCGTGCATGGCCGACGTACGCATCGGAATTTGCCAGCCCATCCAAGAGCGCGCCGAGACGCCGATAGCACCCAGCGCCACTGCTAGCAATCCTGCCGTAACCTGCTCTCCGGAGGCGACTACGACATCGTATTCGCGAGCATCGTGCAAGGCTGAAAGTTCACGCGTCCAGCCGACCAGCTTATTGGTCTCGCCGGCCATGGCCGAGACAACAACAGCCACCTGGTTGCCGTGGTCGACCTCTTTTTTGATCAAGGTCGCAACATGGCGGATGCGATCTAGGTCGGCCACCGAGGTACCGCCGAATTTCATCGCAATTTTCGCCATTGGTCCTGTCCGTTTGCACGTCTGCCCTTCGCGGGTCATACATAGACGGCACTTGGTTCCTGCTCAACGCTGAAAGATGTCCATGTCCGACGCACCATCTATCGACCCGGCCGAGGTCGCGAAATTTTCGGCCATAGCGGCCGAGTGGTGGGACCCGGACGGTAAATTTGGCCCGTTGCACAAGTTCAACCCCGTTCGGCTGGCCTTTATCCGAGACACGGCTGGGACGCATTTCCGGCGCCAGGGTCTGAAGCCGTTCCAGGACTTGACCTTGCTGGACATCGGCTGCGGCGGCGGTCTGCTTAGCGAGCCAATGGCTCGCCTGGGCTTTTCGGTGCTGGGTGCGGATGCCTCCGAGAGGAATGTGAAGACGGCGGCGGCCCATGCCGCGTCGACGGGCGTTGAGATCGACTATCGGGCGACAACGGCCGAATCGCTGGCAGCTGACGGCCGCGTGTTTGATGTTGTGCTCAATATGGAGGTCATCGAACACGTCGCTAACTTGCGGGCCTATCTCGAAGCATGCGCAGGGCTGGTGATGCCCGGCGGCCTGATGTTCGTGGCCACGCTCAACAAAACGCTCAAATCCCTGGCCTTGGCGAAAATCGGGGTGGAATACGTACTTCGCTGGCTGCCACCGGGCACCCATGATTGGAGCCGCTTTGTGGAACCCCAAAGACTTCACGCGATACTGGAGGAAGTTGGCCTAAAGATACTGAAGACACAAGGCGTTGTCTTTAACCCGCTGTCTTGGTCCTGGCACCTGGGGAGTGATGTAGACGTCAACTATATGGTCGTTGCGACGAAGTAATAGGTCGCTTCCTTCATCGGCTTCGCATGTCCCTTCAAGGGAGACATTGCCGAGGCAGTATCAATTGGCGACCTCGTCTACATCCGGCGGAAGCGGTGCGACATCCACGCCCTCCTCGATCAACTCCTTGGCTTCTTTGAACGTCGCTTCGCCATAGATGTGGCGCTCTTCAGTCTCGCCGTAATGAATCTTTCGCGCCTCGTCGGGAAAGCGTGGTCCCACATACTCCGCGTTCTCTTCAACATATTTGCGCATGCCGGACATGAACTGGCGCATCTTCTTCAGTTCGTCTTTCGCAGAGACTGCCTTCTTGGTACCGGCAACAGCAGGCGCCATGATTGCTTTTTCGACCTTGTGCGATGAGCACACCGGACATACGAGTTTATCTTCCCCGGCCTGCGCATCAAACGATACGCTGTCCTTGAACCATCCCTCGAACTCGTGTCCGCCGTCGCACCGAAGATTATAAACGATCACGTGTTGCGCCTTTCAAACGCGGAATCATGGGACGAATGGGTTTGCGCCGCAAGCGGTTAACCTTGCGCCGCCACGAGATGCTTCTCGAAACAGACGCTGGTCGGCTCGTTCACATAGGGGCCAAAAGGCGCGATCGGAGTCCAGCCGCACGACCGGTAAAGATCCAACGCCTCTGGCTGTCGCGTGTCGGTTTCGATGAGCCCGTGCGAGTAATGCCGTTTGACGGCTTCCGCTTCAAGGACGGCCAGCATGTGGCGCGCCAGCCCGCGGCCACGATGCGACGGGATGACATACATGCGCTTGACCTCGATCGAACTCTCGTAGGGCCGCAACGCACCGCAGACGACCGGCTGGCCATCTTCATACCCGATCATGAAGACGCCGTCAGCAGCCTCGAAATCCTGGATGTCGATGTCGTAGATCGATTCGGCGGGATAAGGTTCCAAAAGCTCCGCATCCAAGGCTGCGATCATCTTTCGGACTACGGCAGAATTCGCAGGTTCGGTGCGGAGAATCATGGCGCTTCGAAAGGCCGGTCATGTCTAAGATTCGGTACGCGCGCGCGCGCATCTACGGACCATGTGGGATCGATGTCGGCGACGATCACGCCCGGCTCGGCATCCGCCTCGGCGAGGACTTCGCCCCACGGTGCAACGATCAGCGAATGGCCGTAGGTCTTGCGGCCGTTGGCATGCGTACCGCCCTGGGCCGGCGCGATCACGAAAGCACCGTTTTCGATGGCGCGGGCACGCATTAGCACGTGCCAATGGGCTCTGCCGGTGGTCTCGGTGAATGCCGACGGCACGACCAGCAGGAAGGCGCCGGATTGCGCCAGGGCACGGTACAGATGCGGAAACCGCACATCGTAGCAGATACTGAGACCGACTCTGCCCCATGGCAGATCAGCCGTCACGGCCCGATGACCTCCTGCGACTGTGTTGGACTCCCGATACTGCTCGCCGGACGGAAGATCGACATCGAACAGATGAATCTTGTCGTAGCGCGCGACGACGTCGCCCTTGGGATTAATCAGAAACGAGCGGTTTGCCGTCTTGCTGTCGCTCACCTTGATGGCGAGCGATCCGATCAGCAGCCATACGCCGAGTTCCGCGGCCAGCGTCCGAAAAGCGAGCAAGGCAAAGTCATCTTCCTCGCGGAAGCTGCGCTCGAGTTTAGCGCCGCCGTCCGACGCCATCAGCGTAGTGTTCTCCGGCGTAGCGATGAATTGCGCGCCTTTAGCATGCGCCTCGCGAATCCGACTGGATGCTAACTGGACGTTCTCGGCCACATCATCGGTCGAGCGGAGCTGGACGCACGCGATACGAAAAGCAGTCATTCGGCTAGCAACGGATCGAGTTTTCCGGCTCGGTCCAAAGCATAGAGATCGTCACAACCGCCGACATGCCGGTCGCCGATAAAAATCTGCGGCACGGTGTACGCACCGCTCGCCTTCGTCTGCATGTCTTTGCGGGCGTCGCTGTCCATGTAAACGTCGATCTCCTCGAAAGGTATCCCCTTTCTGGTAAGGAGGGTTTTGGCACGCACACAGTATGGGCAAATCGGGGTGGTGTAGATGCGAACTCTGGACATGGCTGAACGCAATAATTGTGACAGTTCCTTATATAGGGTCTACTGCCGGGCGGACAACGCGGGCAAGTGCCAGGACAAACACCTTTTCCGCCCCTACCTGCTTCAAGGCCTTAGCGCAGGCGCTGGCGGTTGCCCCGGTGGTGAGGACGTCGTCGACCAAGAGTATCCGTTTTCCGGCCACGGCGGACCTCTGCTTGTCCCGTACGGCGAATGCACCCCTGACGTTCCGTCGGCGGGCGCCTGCCGATGGCATGTCGCCCTGGCTTGGCGTCGGACGGATGCGGCTCAACGCCAAAGGATTGGCGGGTATGCCACCCAACCGGGACAAGGCGCGGGTCAACTCGGAGGCTTGGTTGTAGCGCCGGCGCCATAGCCGGATGCGGTGAAGCGGGACCGGGACCAACAGATCCGATCCGCCAAGAAGTTCGCGGCCGGTGCGTTCCAGCCAGCGCCCGAAAGCCGGAACCAGGTCCAGGCGATCGGCATGCTTGAGAGCCAGCACAGGTTGACGGCTCGCATCGTCGTAACGCAGAACCGCGCGCGCCTTGTCGAATGCCGGCGGATGCGCATGGCAAGCGGCGCAGAGCATTTCACCGCCGGGATCGATTTCGAACGGCAGTCCGCAGACGGCGCAGACCGGCCCGTCGAGGAAATGCAGCGTCTGCCAGCATGCCGGGCAGAGCGCGCCAGGTTCGGAAACCTGTTCGCGGCAACCGATGCATACCGGTGGGTACAGAACATCGAGAATGTGACGCCCTATCCGCTTCCGGACGCCCTTCATCATCGCGATCATTTTGCTACTGTAGCGCGATGACGAACGGACCGCCGCGCCTTTTCGACACTCATGCACAGGCTCTTCACCGGGCGCGGGCCGCGCGAATGGACGGCGACCGCTTCCTCTTGCACGAGGCTGCAGATGGGATCGCGGCGCGGTTGGCTCCGGTGAACCGGCGGTTTGACACGGCACTTGCGGTGGACGGCCGCGCGACGGAGACGTTGCAACGCCTTGCGGCGTCGTGGCGCATCGGCAGCTTCGGCGATGGCGAACGGCTGGACGCCGGGGCCGGCGGCTACGACCTGGCGGTCAGCATTCTTTCGTTGCATGGGATGAATGATCTGCCGGGCGCATTGGTGCAGATCCGCAGAGCCTTGAAACCGGACGGCTTGTTCGTGGCGGCGCTGTTTGGCGGTGCGACGCTTACGGAGATGCGAGACGCCTTCGCCGCAGGCGAAATCGAGACGCTTGGCGGCATTACCCCGCGCGTGGCGCCGTTCGCAGACGTGCGCGAACTGGGCGTTCTGCTGCAGCGCGCAGGCTTTGCGCTGCCGGTGGCCGATGTCGAGCGAACCACTGTTCGATATCGCGATTTCACCACCCTGGCGAGCGACTTGCGTCTGCTGGGGGAGACCAACGCCCTCGCCGAGCGTCTGCGCAAGCTGTCGCGCGCTACCTTGCGCGCCGCTTTGGCGCATTACGCGGCGAAGCACAGCGAGGCCGACGGCAAGCTGCGGGCGACATTCGATATCGTTTATCTGACCGGCTGGGCGCCGCACGAAAGTCAGCAACAACCGCTAAAGCCGGGCAGCGCCCAGGCGCGCCTCGCCGACGCACTGGGCACGGCCGAATACAAGGCGGGCGACAAGGCAAAGCCGCGCTAATCTTTCAAAAACGCCGCGATCCTAGGATCGGTCGTGAGGGCCTCGCGCTGCTCGCCGTTCGGCAGGACCGGCTTATCGCGGTCGACGTTGACCATGCAGAGAAAACCAAGCGGTACGTCCGCGTTGGCGCGGAACTGGTGCCAAGTCCAGGGCTCGATGGTGACGAGATCGTTGGTATCGATCTTGTACACCGTATCGCCGATCAAGCACTCGCCACGTCCGCGCAGGATCAGCACGGCATGCATGTGTTCGTGACGCTCGAGGGTGGAATAGCCGCCCGGCGCCAGTTCGAAATAGCGCAGCTCGCACTTGATGGCCGGATCGCGGAACAAGGTCTGACGGGTGATCGCCTTGAAGGGCGCGCTGCCTTCTTCCTTGTACGCCAGCAGATCCGTGCCTTCCCAACGGAAGGCATCAAAGCAACGGACGGGGTTCTTTGCAGTCACGACGGTCATCCGACCCGATAGTTGCGCACGGCATCCACGTAGCGCGCGGTTTCCTGGGTGATACGCTCGCGCGTCGACAGGAGACTGCCGCCGATCAACAGCATGACATCGGCACCGAAGAAATCCAGCATCTCTTGGATGCGCCCAAGCACCATGCCGCCGGCCGGCACGGGCACGCAGGGCTTGACGCCGGGCCAATCCTGTAAGGCGAAGTCCGACAACCGCTTGCACTCCTGCGGCGTGTAACCGAAGCGGCCGCCGTAATTGGCAAAGACGGTGGCGTCCGAGCCCAGCAGGCGGAGAAACTTGCCCAGGAGGAACGACGGCATGATCCGCGAGGCGCCGGCCATCGTCGGATGGGTCATGAAGGCAAAGTCGGGATTCTCCTTCACCAGCGTCTGAAAGGTATCGACGCCGGCGATCAGCGGTGCGATCAGCACGCCGTCGAGACCGCTGGAGCGCGCCAGCGCGATCTGCCGGCGCATGGAATCCAGGTTGCCGCAAAGGCTCGGCAGATAGCGCGTCGGAACGCCGGTATGCGCGGCGGCCCTTGCCACAGCTTCGGCGCAGGCGGGAACGCGTTCGGCGAAGGGGCTGTAGGTTTGATCCGCCAGTCCGTGATCGTCCTTCAGGTAGTCGATGCCGCCGGCGGCGATCTGGCCGGCAAGCTTGGCCAGCACCGCGGGCGTGGAGCCTTGCGGCTTCAGCGCCGAACAGGTCAGCGCGCGTTTCGGCGCGCCGACTCGGGCGCGCAGTCCCGCAAGGCCGTGACGCGGTCCGCCGAAGGCCTCGGCAAACTCTTCGGGAAACACTGCATCCACAAGGACGGTGTCGTCCTGCATGGAGGTGTTGCCGAAGATCATGTTCAACGTCTGGCCCGCGGCCATGCCGGTGGTGATCGACGCCAGACCGATGCGCACTTCGAAGGCGCCGTCCCCCATGTCCTTGATATCGCCGACGCGGCCCAGGGTTTCGCACAGCACGAAAGGATCGTCGATGGGTTCGACCGGCATCTCGACGCTTTGCTCGACCGCGATGCCTTTAGCCCTGGCGGCGATGGATTTGGCGTCGCTGCGGACGCGGTAAAGGACTTCGATGCGACTGTTCATAAGGCCGACCATATGAGCGGCGGCGGGCCTCAGCGCAAGCGATTTCAGAACACAATGGCCGCGAACATCGCCTTCAGGTCCGTGCCGATGACAGATAGGGCCACGACGATCATGATCGAAACCAGACTGGCGATCAGCACGTATTCGATGATCGTCGAGCCGCTTTCGTTACGGCGAAAGGCGGTCACAACAGATCGCGCAGCATCGGGATCAAGGGAATGTCCGCCGGCGTCAGCGGATAATTCGGCATGTCCTTGGGACGCACCCATTTGATCTGCGGATGCTCCAGAGGCTGAGGTATGCCCTCCCACCGGCGGCAGATGTAGAGCGGCATGAGCAAATGAAAGTCCGCGTAGCTGTGCGACGCAAAGGTGAACGGCGCCAAACAGGGCTCCTTCACCTCGATCCCCAGCTCCTCGCGAAGCTCGCGGATCAGTGCCTCTTCCGGACGCTCGCCCGGCTCCAACTTCCCACCCGGAAATTCCCATAGTCCCGCCAGGTTCTTTCCCGCAGGCCTTTGCGCCAGGAGCACGCGCCCGTCGGGATCGATCAAGGCGCAGGCGACGACATGAACAACCTTCACCTGCGTCATAGAGGATCCATTTTGCGGTGTGTGGGCTTAAGAGGCCTTTAAGAGATAGGACGGCGAACCGCGGCTGGGAATGGCGGATAACCGGCTCACCTGTCGCAATTCAAGACATTTCGGGGCGAAATCGCCATCGGCCTGCCCCTTTAAATGGGCGAAAAGCGAGTGCCGCGTCGGCACCCGTTTATCCATCAAGATGTGTGGTGCGCGCGGAAAGCCCGCTTTTTCGCTGGAAACTACGGCAAGCCCTAGGAATCCGCACGTCAGGCGGCAAACCAATGAGCACCTTTGCTTCCCATTACTCCGATCGGGTTTTACGCCGCCGAACCGTCGCATCGACCGCCCATATAGACATGGTGCGGGAGTCCCCTTGGTCCGGCTGCGTGTGGTGGTGCGCGCGACGAGCACCCAGCCCTGTATGACGTTGTCTGCGCTGTTTCTCGTTCAGATCAGGCCTTGCCATCGGCCCCGTGTCTTGGTGCGCCTCCTCTGCTCCATCACCTCACAAAGAACATATACGGAACCGGCCCGCGTATTGCAACCATCACTATGTGCACAAATTGTCGCACTCAACCCATGAGAGTGTTCGTCAGGAGCGGTCGCAGAACGCCAGGCCGCGGGCGCCGTCACGGGAAACGGCGAAGAAACAGAGTAAATTTCCTCGGCGAAACCTCTTTGCGCAGGGCGCGGCGCGGATGCGCGGCGTGGCGCAGGCCGATCGGCGAGGCACCGGCATGCGGATCACCTGGTCCGGAACGACGAAGAAGACCGCTCTGTGGACATTGGTCGCGATGTTCTGGGTGGACCAAGCCTATGGCCTGCATCTGCGCGGGCCCGCGATGCCCAATCCCCTCACCGGGCAGACCTGCGCCATTTATCCCGGCCCGTTCCCGCTGGCGTTCCCGACGGCCTATGTCACCGAAAGCCAGTGCCATTGTTTTTGGGGCGCCTATGCGCTCGCCGTGTTCGGCTTTGCCGTGCTGATGCTTCTGCCGGTGCGGAGCAAGGG
>JAGWVX010000101.1 GCA_018970685.1 Alphaproteobacteria bacterium
GTAATGGGAAGCAAAGGTGCTTATTGGTTTGCCGCCTGACGTGCGGATTCCTAGGGCTTGCCGTAGCGTCCAACCGAAGGCGGGTTTCCCGCCGGGCCATCGCACACAGAGATACTGTATAGAGGGCGCCGGGCGGCGCCCGCCTTTTTGGTATCTAGAGCGGGACGATTTTAGGTGTGTTCGAACAAACAAAACGTGTCATTCCGGCCAAGCAACGCGGAGCGCTGCGCGCGCCGGGACCCACCGGGACAAAGGCGGGATTGGGACTTTTGCCCAACGATCCAAATCCGGTTTGCCCTCTCCGTGGGTCCCGAACAGCCTCGCCTCGCTCGGCTTTTGGGATGACAGGCCTTGGTTCGAACCAAAATCATCATGCGCTAAGAGAAGCCGCAGCAGCCGCTAATCCGAGGCCAGCGGGTTCTTCTGCAGATCCTTCATGAAGCTCGTCAGCGTGTTGATCGAAGCGACCTTGGCGGCGGCGTCGCGGAACGCCATGCCGTGCATGTCGATACGCTGCGTGACCACGGCGAAAGCGTTGCCGTCGGGCGTGCCCTTCATTTTGGCGGCGAAGTGGTCGCGGATGCGGTCTAGGCTGGTCTCGTCATTGGCCAGCGAATAGGCGACGGCGGCGCGCATCGCTTCCTGGCGATCCTCGGCGGAGAGCGGCGCGGGCTCGCCCCAGCTATTGCCGAGCGACTCTTCCGCCTTCTGCGCGGCAAGCGCCCAATTGCCGCTTTCCCAATAGATGTCGGCCCGCAGCCGCACCGTATCCGGCGCCTGATCGACGGCGATCAGTTCGAGCGCCTGGTCGTATTGCTTTTCCTCGGCGAGGGCGCGGGCCTGCACCAGCAGGCGTTGGTGCAGCACGTCGTCGGGCAGCGTCGACAAGCGCGTGCTGTTCAGCGTGTCGAGCGCCGCTTGCGGCTTGTGATCCATCAGCTGGATCATGGCGAGGCGGGTTGCGACTTGCGCGGCGGCGATGCCGTCGAGGCGTTTGGTCACCTGATAATGCAGCAGATCGGCGGCGGGTCCCAGAAGATCGACGGCCACCAGCCGGTCGGCCATGCGCCGGATCATCTCGTCGCCGTCGGGCCCGATCGGCGTCAGGTCGATGAAATCGTAGAACAGCGCCAGCGCCTCCACCGGCGGCATGGAATCGGCTTGTCCCTTGAGGAACAGATTGACGAAGGCGGCGCGCATGTCGTCCTGCGCCTTGCCGGCCTGATCGTCGTTGGGGAAGTTCTGCGTGGCGATGCGCAGCGTCCGCAATCCGTCGCGCCACTTCTTCTCCGCGAAATAGAGCGAGGCGAGCTTGCGCAGCGTGTTGAGTTCCAAAAGATCGCCGCGCCAGCGGAAGCGCAGCCGCTCCAGCGCGTTGATCGCTTCGGAGGTCGGCATCGTACCTTCGGCCAGCGCGGCGCTGACGCGATAATAGATCGCCTGCGCCGCCGCCTGATCGTTGCCCGCCGTCTCCACCGCGGCGAACAGCCGGTTGGCGTCGCCATGGCGGTTCTCGGCGGCATACAGCCGGGCGCGAACGAGATCGGCCTGCAGTGCCATATCTTTCGGCAGATGGCCGGGCAGGCGCGCTATCTGTGCGTCGGCGATTTCCAGGCGGCCGATGCCGAGCGCGGCCTGGGCATTGGCGATGCGCACCCGCGCCTGCATCTCCGGCCGGTAGCGGCCCAGAACCGGACCGGCGCGGTCGAGATCGGCATGCGCGTCGCTCCAATCTTCGAGCGCCGCTTCGATCAGGCCGCGCCACAAAGCGGCGTTGCGGTCGGCGTCGAATTGCGTGCCGGCGATGGCGTTGTGGGCGTCGCGATAGCGGCCCATGTCGTAATCCGCCGCGGCGCGCATGGTCTGCAGCTGCATGTCGCTCTGCAGCGCCGGATCGATCGACTGCATGATATCAAGCAGGCCGAGCGTCTCGGCGGCGAAGCCGTTCGCCAGATAGAACCGCGCCAGCGCCAGACGCGCATGGTTGGCGTCTTCGGGTTTCAGCCGCGCGGCGGCGGCGCGCAGCCGCCGCTCGGTCGCCAGGAAACTGCCGCCGGTGATCTTCTGCCAATCGGCGAAGTCCAGGAAGCACGGTCCGTTGCCGCTCTCGGCCAGCGCTTGCGGCGACGAGGCCATCGGCATGGTCGGCGGCGTCAGGTCTAGGCCGCCTTGATGGGTGATCGTCACGCGCGTCTGATTGATGGTGACGGAGAGATCGTCGACATACGGTTCGAGCACCAGGCCGGAGGCGGTCTGCAGCACGGCGAAGTCGACATAGCTGCGCGCGTTCAGCATGGCGCGGCCGGCGGCGCCGGGAATGACGATCAGCTGGTCTCCGGCGACCGGATCGACCAGCGTCACCGGGTTGGTGGCGCCGGGCAGCAAGGTCGAGAGCGAGGAATGGCCGGGGCTGTCCTGGTTGCGCGAGAAGCCGATGGCGATGGCGCTGTTGTTAAGCTGCGGCGCGATGACGACCTTGAGTGTCGAACCTTCGCCGATGGCTGCGATCTGTTCGGGTTGCTTGAGCGTCAGGCGCAGCACCGAGGTGTCGTCGCTCGATGCGGCATCGACCGCGTCGGGAAAGGTGCCGAGTTCCGCCTTCAGCTTCGCGGCGTTCAGCGGCGCCGCGTTCTGCAGCACGATCCAGGCGGTCATGCCGCGGATGAACACGGCCGAGCCGCGCCGTCCCGCGCCGGGAAAGGTCAGCACGGCGCCGTTGCGGATGAGCTTGCTGGCGGCATCCTGTACGTCGGGAACGCTCGGCGCGGCCTGAGCCGGCTGGGCGCCGGCATCCGTTGCCGGCGCCGGCGCGCTGCCCGTCGGGTCGGCCGGTGGTGTGTTGGCCGGTGACGCGGCAGGCGGCGGTGTGGTATCGGCCGGCTTGCCTGCGGCCGGCATCAGTTTCGCGGGCGGCGCCGTCGCCGGTTTCTGGGCTTGCGTGTTCAACTTGGCGGCCGTGGCGGCGATCGCTTGCGCCTGTGCGGAGGTCGCGCCCGCCAATTGTTTGACGGCAGGCTGCTGCGTGAATTTCGTGATCGTCGGTTTGGCGTCGCCCGGCGGCTTGTAGGCGTCGGCGTCCGTTTTGGGCGACAGTACGTCGATGACGATATGCGTCCCGTCGCGGAAGTCGTGAAAGCCGGAATCCGAATCGGTTTCCAACTCGACGACGGTCGCGTTGCCTTCGATGTGCCAGCCGGCCGCTTTCACCCAAGGCGGCTGCTCGCGGGTAATGGCGGAGAAGTCCGGCTTGGCCTGCGCTTCGAAGCGCACGGTGAGATGGCCCGCGCCGGGGAACACCGCATATGGAACATTGCGCGGCCAGTCGAAAACAATGCGGGTGAAGTTATGATAAGCACCGGCCCGCACGTTCAGCGGCGGCAGCTTGGCGACGTCAACCGTCTTGGGCGCCGGCGGCGGAGGCGGCGGAAGATCCGGCGGCATACCGGCGTAACTCGGCGGCACCAGGTCGATGGCGGTCCTGCCCGACGCGGTGCTGATGTGCAGGCGCACCGGTTGGTTCAGTGCGAAGCTATAGCTCTTGCCGCCAGGGTCGATATGGACGCTCTCGATATAACCCGGCACCACAAAGTTCGCTGGCGCGATATCGACCTTGCGCTCGAAGGTGAGCTTGAGGACGGCGCCCGTGACTTCGGCCTTGATTGGACTGGACGGCCGCAGCGCGAAGAGTAGCCGCGCGTAACCTTGGGCGGTCGAGGCCGTCACCGCATCGGCCGCCAGAGCCGGGCGCGCGTTGAAAAGGCAGACGAACGCCAGCACGGCGACGGCGGTGCGAAGTACACTGGTGTTGGGCGCGTTCATCATGGGAGCCTTTGACGTCGTCCAGTGTCTGCGCGGGCGCTTAACCTTTCGTTAACCTAGCCATGGCTCCCGGCTGCGGCCGCCTGCGGGGCGGCGGCGGGCGGCGGTGCAGGATTTGCGGCGGTCGTCGGCGTGGCGGTCGCGGTCTGCGGCAGACAGGTCGGGGTTGCTGTCGCAACCGCGGGCGCGGCCAGTTCCGGAAGTTTCAGGCGATTCGCCAGTTTGACCGTCAGCTTCTGCGCCGTGTCCGCGTTCATCGCGGCCAGGATGGGCGCCAGCGCATCCGATTTCATCTCCTGGGCCACGGGGATCAGAACGTCGTCGCTGAGGCTGTTAAAGATGCGTGCCGCATCCTTGGGGCGCATCGCGGAATAGGTCTTCACCAGCGAGGTGATCTGTTTCTCCTGTTCGGAGTCGCGCTGTGCCAGCAGTTTGGTGATCTGATCCTGAAGCTGTTTGAGCGTGGCGATCTTCCCGTCGACCCGCGTTTCGGCGGCGGCGACGACGTCGGCGCGCATGTCGAGGTCGGCCGCGCGAGCGTCGAGCGCGGCGCGGCGTTTGGCGAGGCTCGTCAAGACATCCACTTCGGCGGCGCTGGCGCCCTCGCTGTCGGTGTCGGCGACGTCCTTGGGAAGCGGCGCGGTATCCTTGGACAACACCGCGGCGGCGGCCGTCGCGGCGGGAGCCGATTGCTCTTGCGCCCAGGCGCTGCGCACCAAGCCCTCGCTCTTGAGGCCAAGCAACAGGGCGCTGACCGCGATCACCGCCGGCAGCAGCCGGACATGCCGCAGAATTGGTGTCATCGCACGGCTTTCAGCGCGTCGAGGCGGTGCATGACGCTGCCCGACGGAAGATGTGCTGGCGCCGTCCGCTCGGCGGGTTTGGCGGCGCGGTCGAAACGCTCGGCGATGCGTTCGCCGGAAGACGTCAGCAGCGAGAGTTCATCGGCCAGCGAACGGGCGCGCTTAAGGCGATCGTCGAGTGTTTCCGCGGCGCTGCCGGCCGCCGCTTTGAGGGCGCGCAGAGAAGCGCCCGCGCCGGCGATCGCCGCGTTGAGTTCGCCGATCATTGTCTTGAGGCCTTCCTGGCCTTTGCGGACCGACGCCAGCCGCCGCTCGAGCACGATGCAATAGATCAGCGTCGCCGCCAGCAGGACCGTCAAGATCGATTCGAGGACAATGGCTAAGGTCATGATCGTCACTCCTAGAGCGCCCGCGAGGCGTCAGTGCGTTCGATGGCTTCTTCGACGCGTACGGCAACCGATGCGCCTGCGCGTCCCATGCGCCCGCGCAGCAGCGGAACGCCGCCGCAGCGCAACTCGATCTTGGAATCGGGGTCGGCGTTGAGCATGACGGTCTGGCCGACTTCCATGTTCATGATTTTGTTGAGCGGCATGATTTGCTCGTCGAGGATCGCGGCGATCTCGACTTTGGTGGACCACAATTCTGTCGCCAGATGGCTCTCCCAGATGGAATCGCGGCCGAATTTTTCTCCCATGAACTGCTGCAGCAGCAATTTGCGGATCGGCTCCAGCGTGGCGTAGGGAAGGAGCAGTTCCGTGCGTCCGCCGCGGTCTTCCATGTCGATGCGCAGTTTGACCAGGATCGCCGCATTGGCGGGCCGCGCGATGGCGGCGAAGCGCGGATTGGTCTCCAGACGTTCGAGATGGAAATTGACCGGCGCCAAAGGCTCGAAGGCCTGCGCCATATCCTGGAGGATGACCTCGATCATCCGTTGAACCAGCGTACGTTCGATGGTGGTATAGGGCCGGCCTTCGATGCGCATGGCCGAGGAACCGCGGCGTCCGCCCAGCAGCACATCGACGATGGAGTAGATGAGGTTGGAGTCGACGGTGAACAGGCCGTAATTGCCCAGTTGTTCGGCCTGGAACACCGCCAAGATGGCGGGCAGAGGAATCGAATTCAGGTAATCGCCGAAGCGGATCGAGGTGATGTTGTCCAGGCTCACTTCGACGTTGTCCGACGTGAAGTTGCGCAGGCTCGTCGTCATTAGCCGGACCAGCCGGTCGAAGACGATCTCCAGCATCGGCAGGCGTTCGTAAGACACCAGCGCCGAATTGATGATGGCGCGAACGCCCGACTTGTCCTGCAGCTGATCGTTGTTGACGTCGAAACCGAGAAGCGAGTCGATTTCATCCTGATTGAGGATGCGCTCGGCCGGTCCGCTGGCGACGTTGGCCAAGGCTTCGCTGGGCGGAACGCCGTCAACGGCCGTTTCGGCCGGCGGCGCCTCGCTTGCCGGAGTCTCGGCGGCTTCGGGATTTTGCGGTTCGTCGGCCATGGGTCCTACTGAACAATCATTTCTTTGAGAAGCACGTCGCGCACGCGATAAGGGGCGGCGGCGGCATTGATCCGGCGCAGCAATTCTTCCTTCAGGCGCATGATTCCGGCAGAGCCCTTGAGGTCATCCACCCGCAATTCGCGCAGATAGCCCTGGAACTGGTCGACGATGCGCGGCATCAGAGCCTGCAAACCGGCCTTTTCGTCTGCGGTATTGAGCTCGAGCGCGACCGAAAGCTTGAGATAGGCAGGCGTGCCGTCCGGGGTCTGAATATTCACGATCAGATCTGGCACGTCGTAATACGCCACTTGTGGCGGCACAATCGGTGTCTGTTGGGCCGCGGCGATCTTGGTTTTTGCGCCGTCATCCGTCCCGCTGAACACGAAGAAATAGAGGCCGGCCCCGATAGCCAGCAGCAGCGCCAAAGCACCACCTCCGGCGATCATCAGCAGCTTCTTGTTGCCGAGGAGTTTCTTAACGAAACCTTGCTGCGGTGTGCCTTCCTGGCCCTCTTCCGCGCCGTCCTGCTTCTCGGGCTCGTCGCCTTCGGCCGTTAGGTTCTTTTTGTCCTTCTTCGCCATCGCCTTCTGCGTCCGGAAATCTCACAGGACGTTATGACGACGTGGTTAAGGAGTGGTTCAAATCATCCCTGTAATTGCAGGTAACGGCAGACTTCGCCCGGCAGGCTTTGCCGGGGCGGTTCCGCAGGGCGCGGGAAAAGCCAGGATTTTCGCACTCCTCGGCATGGCACGGTGCCTGCAGCCGTGAGGCATGGCTAAGGACCAGAAAGGATCCATGCCCCATGGATAATACGCTTCTTGTCAGTCTGTCCCAGCAGCTTGCCGCCTATCGGTCGATGGAAGTGATCGCGAACAATCTCGCGAACCTGTCGACTCCTGCGTACAAGCGCGAAGAGGTGAAGTTTCAGCAATACATTCAGACGGGGCAGCCCGCCGACGGCCAGACCGGGCGGCAGACCGTCAGTTTCGTCAAGGACACCGGCATTGTGCGCGATCTGAGCGAAGGGCATCTGCAAACGACCAATGCACCTTTCGATCTGGCGATCAGCGGTAAAGGCTATTTCGTCGTGCAGACCGCCGCCGGCAACCGATATACCCGCGATGGCCATCTGACGCTCAACGGCGACGGTCAACTGGTCAACGGCAGCGGCGATCCGATCCTGGGCGACGGCGGGCCGGTCACGATCACCGCCGACGACGGGGACATCCATATCGCCTCCGACGGCACGGTCAGCGGCAAGCAGGGTGAGATCAGCAAACTCCAGCTGGTGAATTTCGCCGACGAGCGCGCCATGCAGAAGGAAGGCGCGAGCCTTTATTCCACTAGCCAGAGCCCGATCGCGGTGGAGAAGCCTTACATTCTTCAAGGCGCGCTGGAAACCTCGAACGTCGAACCGGTGATCGAGATTTCGCACATGATCGAGGTCATGCGCGCTTATCAGGCGACCGCAACCCTCGCGCAGAGCGAGTCGACTCTCAAACAAAAAGCCATCGATCAGCTGGGTAGTGTCCCAAATTAAGGAGAAGAACACATGCGCGCTCTTAGCATCGCGGCGACCGGAATGCTCGCCCAGCAGACCAATGTCGAGGTCATCGCCAACAACCTGGCGAACATGAATACGACGGCTTACAAGGAACAACGCGCGGATTTCCAGGATCTGCTCTATCAGAACATTGAGCAGGCCGGGGCGCAGTCGTCCGACACCGGCACCATCGTGCCGTCCGGCATCCAGCTCGGCGCCGGTGTGCGCACGGCCGGCGTCTATCGCATCACCGGCCAGGGCGATCTCAAGAGCACCTCCAATCCCTACGATCTGGCGATCAACGGTCCCGGCTATTTCCGCATCCTGATGCCGGACGGCAGCGATGCTTACACGCGCGCCGGCAATTTCGCGCTGTCGCCGCAAGGCCAGATCGTCACCGACCAGGGTTATGTCGTGCAGCCCGGCATCGCCGTCCCGACCACGGCGACCGCGGTGTCGATCAACGCGCAAGGCCAAGTGCAAGCCACCATCCCGGGCCAGACCGCGCCGCAACTTGTCGGCCAGTTCGAGCTGACGCGCTTTCCCAACGATGCCGGCCTCAAGGCGGAAGGCGACAATCTGTTCACGGAAACCGTGTCCTCGGGTGCCCCGCAGGCCGGTGTCCCCGGTTCGACGGGTTACGGCACGCTCCAGCAAGGGTTCCTCGAGACCTCCAACGTCAATGCGGTAGAGGAAATCACCTCGCTGATCACGGCGCAGCGCGCCTACGAGATGAATTCCAAGGTCGTGACCACGGCCGACAACATGCTGCAGATGACCGCGCAGCTGGGAGGCTAGCGATGATGTTCCGTCTCTTTCTTTTTGCCTGGGCACTCTTGCTCTGTTGGCCAGCCTTCGCCGACGCCGGCGTCCGCATCGTGGTGCCGAACCACGACATCGCGCGAGGAGAGACCATTCAGCAGTCGGATCTCACCTACAAGATGGTGGCTGACAACACGATGTTCAACACCATCACTTCGATGAAAGACCTCGTCGGTATGGCCGCACGGCGCATGTTGCGCGCCGGTGAAGGCGTGCGCGCCGATGACGTGCACCCGCCGACGCTGGTTGCCAAAGGCTCGACGGTGACCATGACATTCGAGGCCCCGGGTATCGTGCTGACCGCGGTCGGCCGCGCCATGAGCGAAGGCGGCATGGGCGAAACGGTGACTGTGCAAAATCCGGTCTCGTTCCGCCAAATCAGCGCCGTCGTCACGGGTCCCGGTCAAGTGCGCGCGCTCAGTGTCGGCACGTCGCCGCTTCTTGCCAGCAATCAGCCGTAAGGGGGAATTCGCATC
>JAGWVX010000522.1 GCA_018970685.1 Alphaproteobacteria bacterium
TCCCAGCGCCCGCGCGTGACGGTGTCGAGGATCAGGCCGGTGAACAGCGAGAGGAAGGCCAGCACCATCATGCCGGTGACCAGCACGGCGGTGGGCAGCCGCGGCACCAGCCCGGTCCGGAAATACTCGATCACCACGGGAATGCCGATCACGAAGGACAGCACTGCGAAGAAGGCAAAGAAGAAGCTGAAGAAGATCAGCGGCCGTTCGCGGCGCATCAGCCCCGCGATGGTCAGGAGGATGCGCACGCCGTCGCGATAGGTGTTGAGCTTGCTGGTGGAGCCGGCAGGACGCTCCTTGTAATGGGTCGGCACTTCCGCCATCGGCAGCTTCATCCGCACGGCATGCACGGTGAGTTCCGTCTCGATGCCGAAGCCGGCGGCGGCGGAAGGGAACGATTTCACGAAACGCCGCGACATCACGCGGTAGCCGCTCAGCATGTCCACCAGATGGACGCCGAACATCAGGCTGGTCAGGCCCGTCAGCATATGGTTGCCGAACACATGGCCGGGACGATAGGCGGCGACCGCGGTGGCCTCGCGCTGCCCCGACACGATATCGAGTCCGTCGTCGATCAGCTTGCCGATCAGCGCGGGAGCGATGGCGGCGTCATAGGTGTCGTCGCCATCGACCAGGACGTACACCTCCGCCTCGATGTCGGCGAACATGCGGCGCACCACATTGCCCTTGCCTTGCCGGGTTTCGAGGCGGACGAAGGCGCCGGCTTCGCGCGCCTGCGCCGAGGTCGCGTCGTGCGAGTTGTTGTCGTAAACGTAGATCGCCGCGCCCGGCAGGCTGCGGCGGAAATCGCGCACCACCGCGGCGATCGTCGCCTCCTCGTTGTAGCAGGGAACGAGCACGGCAATGCGGGTTTCGGTCTGGGTCATGGATTTTGGCGCACGAGCGGGCACCACTGATAGGCGCCGGTGAGATTGGTGGAGAACATCCGGCATTTCAGCCAGTCGATGGCAAGTCCGTAGTCGCGGACGGCGGCGCTGGCCCGGCCCATATCATAGGCGTCGGCGATCAGGAACAGCGGGCCTTTGTGGGCGTAGACTCGGGCCTTCATCTGACGCGTCATGCGGGTGCCGTCTTCCGGCTGCACCATCCAGCCGTCGATGCGCAGAACGGGAATCTGCGGCGGCAGCGAAGGCGCGATGAAGCCGAGCGGGGCGTCGCCGGTCATCACGACCATCGTGTGCTCCGGATCGGGGATCTTCGGCAGGTCGGCGGTGATGTAAGGATCGCCCAGCGGCGCATGCTCGAGCATCGCGCTGCGGGTGAACAGCATCGCCAGGAAAAGCAGCGCGCCGATACCGATCAGGCGCCCCCGCCGCGGCAGGGGCAGCAGCGCCACGGCGGCGACGATCAGGATCGGCGCCAGCATCTCCAGGGCGAGGATGTAGCGGTAGATGGCGAAGACGTGCAGCCAGAAGAGATAGGAAACGCCCGCGAAGGCGAACATGATGCGCGCCGCCGCCGGCGACACCAGCGGGTCCTTAGACCGCCTGCCGGCCAGCCAGACGATCAGCACGGCGATCACCAGGAGGTAGGCGAGGCCGACGCGGATGTCCATGTAGGGCAGATCGTCGGCGGTGCGCCAATCGATCGAAAACAGGATGGGGAAGGCGAGCGCGATCCAGGTGCCGGTCGGCAGGAAGCGCATGTCGCGATAGGGCGACGCCAGCGCCAGCGGCGAACGGAAGATCTCGTTGAAATAGGGGAACAG
>JAGWVX010000523.1 GCA_018970685.1 Alphaproteobacteria bacterium
TCCTTGCGTCGTCTTGCCGTGGCGCGAACGCACGATGAACTTCGTGGTGCGCTTGTTCTTGCGCGTCCGCGCACCCTTAGTCGGCTTGCCCCATGGCGTGACCGGATTGCGGCCGCCTTTGGTGCGGCCTTCGCCACCGCCATGCGGGTGGTCGATCGGATTCATCGCCGTTCCGCGAACGGAAGGACGCTTGCCCTTCCAAACATTGCGGCCGGCTTTGCCGATCACCTCGTTCATGTGGTCCGGATTCGACACAGCACCGACCGTCGCCATGCATTCCAGCCGCACCCGGCGCACTTCGCCGGAGTTGAGCCGCAAGATCGCATAACCGGCGTCGCGCCCCAGATATTGCGCGTAGGTACCGGCCGACCTGGCAACCTGGCCGCCTTTGCCGGGCTTCATTTCGATGTTGTGGACGATCGTGCCGATCGGCATCGCCGAAAGTTTCATGGCGTTGCCTGGCTTTACGTCCACCTTGTCGCCAGAGATGACTGTGTCGCCGGCAGCCAGACGTTGCGGTGCGAGAATGTAAGCAAGCTCGCCGTCTTTATATTTGATGAGCGCGATGAACGACGTTCGGTTAGGGTCGTATTCCAGCCGTTCGACCTTTGCCGGTACATCGAATTTACGCCGCTTAAAGTCGACGATGCGGTAACGCTGCTTATGACCGCCGCCTTGCCATCGCACGGTAACGCGACCGGTGTTGTTGCGGCCACCGTTCTTGGTCTGGCCTTCCGTGAGCATCTTGACCGGGCTGCCTTTGTGCAACCCAGACCGATTGATGAGCACCAGCTGACGTTGACCAGGAGTCGTGGGCCGATATTTCTTGAGCGCCATCTTACAGCCCCGTCGTGATGTCGATCTGATGGCCCTCTTCGAGGGTCACGATCGCTTTCTTGAAATCGCTGCGCGTGAACTTTGTGCCGCGAAACAGCTTATTCTTGCCCTTCACCCGAACTGTGTTGACGCCCCTCACCTTGACCTTGAACAGGGTCTCTACAGCCTTGGCGATAGCCGGTTTGGTTGCATCGAGCGCAACGCGGAAGACAACTTGGTTGACCTCCGACAGTTTTGTCGCTTTTTCGGTAATGACCGGCGACAAGATGACGTCGTGATGAGTGCTCATGCCAGGCGCTCCTCGATGGCCTTAACCGCAGCGGTCGTCAGCACCAGCTTGTCCCGTTTCATGATGTCATAGACGTTCAGGCCAGCTGCCGGCACCAGCGAGATATGCGCAAGGTTGCGGGCGCTCATCTGGAAATTTTGATCGAAGGCGCCATCGACGACGAGCGCGCTTTCCACGCCCAACTTACCGAACCGCTTGGCAAGATCGCCCGTCTTGATTTCCTTCGCCTTGGCCTCGTCCAGCACGACGATCGCGCCGGTCTTCGCCTTGGACGACAAAGCGTGCTTGAGCCCAAGCGCGCGAACCTTCTTGGGAAGATCGAATTCGTGGCTGTGCTGTACGGGACCCATTGCCTTGGCGCCGCCGACAAACAGCGGCGCGGAACGCGCACCGTGGCGGGCCTGGCCGGTGCCCTTTTGCTTGTACATCTTTTTCTTCGTGCGATTGATCTCGCCGCGCGTCAGTACCTTGTGCGTGCCGGCGCGCCGCTTGGCGAGCTGCCAGACGACAACGCGCTGGATCAAGTCCGAGCGCGGCTCGAGCCCGAAGATCGCATCGTTCAGATCGATCTCACCGCTCGCCTTATTGTCGAGA
>JAGWVX010000102.1 GCA_018970685.1 Alphaproteobacteria bacterium
AGCCCGCGCTCGAGCCAGCCGATGGTGGCGCCGCCATGCGGCAGTCCTCCGGCCTCGTCGGGGTTCTTGATGTGCAGGCTCACCATCGTCTTGCCGATCAGGATGCCGCCGAGGGGCAGGGCGGCGACCAGCCACGAGACGATGCAGAGCCCGGCGTAGAAATGCGCCGGGTCGAATCCGGGAAAATCGGGCCAGGAAATCGTCTGCCACCAACCCGCCGCCGCCGTCTCGGGCAGAGCGAAGGCCAATCCCGCGATGACGACGAGATGCACAGCTTGATCGATGAGAAGCGCGGCCAGCGTGTCCTTGAGATAGAAGACCTTGGCCGCGTCCATGGCGAGATGGGTGACGAAGACGGCGCCAAGAACGAGGGGCGCGGCGCTTCCCAGGAACAGGCCCGAAAGGAAGGTCACCGTGGCGACATGGGCGAGCAGCACCCGCGGCTGCTTCTTGCGGCGAAGCATCCACGGGGTCTGGAACACGAAGTCGCCGAGCAGATGGGCGGTCAGCAATGACAGGAGCGTTTCGGCCATGTCGTCGTCCGCTGTGGAAACCTCTTTCGTCTCACGGACAGCCTTTGGAGGTTGTCTGCCGTCAGACAACCTTCCGAGGTTGTCTAATATGAGACAACCCTATGAGGTTGTCTTGTGGAATTCCTAGAATCCGTCGAGTACCGCGGCCCATTTCGTCCTCTCGAACATTTCGATGGCGCCCCGCACTTGCCGCCATCCCGCATGCGACAAGGCCTTCGTCACGGCTTGTTTTGAAACCGGCTGATCGAGCCGCTTTGCAATGGCGTCGTACGTGGCGGCGCTGCGCCGCGGCGTGATCGCATCGCAGATCATTTCCGCCTGCCGGGGAGACCAATGATCCACCAGCACGCCGCACAACTGCGCCGCCACCGACACCCAGGTCGCCAACGGTTCCGCATCTTTGCGCAAAGCGACGGTGACGTGCTCGTAGACCGTCATGTCGTCCAGCGCCCTGCCCGAAAGCGAAAAGGCTTCGCCGCCCGACAGCGAGGCGCGCCTTTTGTCGATCGTCTCGATCGCGCCGATACCGATGGCGATGCGCGTGTCGCCGGTTCCGCTCGCGATCATGCTGGCCCGCAGGAAGAGGGCGATGCGCAACCCCAAGGCGGCGTCGTTCGCCAGGAGCTGCCAGGCATCCCCGCGGAAGAAATCCAATTCGCCGCAGACGGCGGGTGTCTTCCATTTGCGCAGCCGGGCGACCGCGCGCGACAAGGTTTTGCGCGCCGCCTGCAGCTCAGACGACGATAGCTTGGCGGACTTGATGAGATCGCCGGTGAGGACGGCATAAGGAACGGATTTCTTCATGACTTGCGTTTCCGCCTGACGCGCGACTCTCGCACGGGCGTGATCCTATAATCCCCCGCCGCCCGTTTCCAAATCCGCCGCCTTCCGGGCGCCTTCATCCCTCCCGGCAATAGCGCGCGAGGAACTCGCTCTCCAGCGGCATCGCCTCCGCCGCCTGGCGGATCGCCGCGCGGCGCTGCTCCATGCCGCGCCGCACCGCCGCGATGTCGACGCCGTCGATGATCGGATCGTAGCGCGCGGGCAGCACCTCCTGGCCGAGGAAGATGGCGAGCCAGCCCGGCTCGGTGAAGCTCTCGCCTTCGCCGAGCCCGACGAGGCCTCGGCTCTTGAACAGCCGGATCTTGGCGGACAGCGTCGGCGGAATCTCCATCCGGCGGCAGTAGTCCCAGAACGGCGTGTCGCCGCGCGTGGTGGCGCAGTAGTGCAGGATCAGGAAATCGCGGACGCGTTCGTATTCGCGCGTCGTCCGCGCGTTGTATTCCTCCACCATTACCGGATCGCAGGTTTTGTCCGGGAAGAAATCGATCAGCCGGGCGATGGCCGTCTGGATGAGCAGGATGCTGGTGGCCTCCAGCGGCTCCATGAAGCCGGCGGCCAGCCCGATGGCGACGCAGTTGCCGTTCCAGAATTTGCGGCGCCGCCCGGTGGTGAAGGCGATGAGCCGCGGTTCGGTCAGCGGCTTGCCGTCGAGATGGGCGAGCAGGGTGCGCGCCGCCTCCTCGTCGCCGACGAATTCGTTGCAATAGACATAGCCGTTGCCGGTGCGGTGCTGCAGCGGAATGCGCCACTGCCAGCCGGCGCCGCGCGCGGTGGACAGCGTGGCGGGGATCAGCGGCTCGGTGCGCTCGCACGCCACCGCCACAGCGCGGTTGCACGGCAGCCAGCGCGACCAGTCCTCATAGCCGGTCTGCAGCGTCTGCTCGATCAGCAGGCCGCGGAAGCCGGAGCAGTCCACGAACAGATCGCCTTCGATGCGCTCGCCGTCTTCCATCGTCACCGCTTCGAGGAAGCCGTCGGCGCCGCGCCGCTGCACCTGCGCCACCTTGCCTTCGCGCCGCACGACGCCGTGCTGCTCGGCCAGCCCGCGCAGATAGCGCGCATAGAGACCGGCGTCGAAATGATAGGCGTGGTCGCAGAAAGAGGCGCCGTCCGCCGGCCGCTGCGGCGAGAAGCGCGCCAGCCGCGCCGCCGCCGCCGGAAAAGAATAGGCGTCGAAGGGCGTGGCGTCGCCCAGTCCGCGCAGCTTGAGCCAGTAATGATGTGGCGAAATCCCGCCCACCGGCGGGCCGTAATCGCCGAAGCCGTTGAAGTGGACGTTGCCCGGCGCGCCCCAATCGCGGAACTCGATGCCGAGTTTGAAAGTGGCCTGCGTCCGGCGCATGAAATCGCGCTCGTCGATGCCGAGCCGGGCGTTGAACACGCGCACGAACGGCACCGTGCCTTCGCCCACGCCCACCGTGCCGATCTCCTCGGATTCGATCAGCGTGATGGCGACGTTCTGCGGCCGTAGGTAATGGGCGAGCAGCGCGGCGCTCATCCATCCGGCCGTTCCCCCGCCGACGATGACGATCTTCCCGATGCGGTCGGGCTGTTCCGGCGTATCAAACGGCATTGCTCATCCTGGCCCCGTGACGAGCTCCCTGGAGCGGGAAGCGTAGTGGATGAACGACGGCGAGGGAATAGTCGGGTCGGCGCGGTCAGCCGGCGAAGGCCTCGTGCGCCAGCGTGGTCAGCGCGCCGATGCGGTCGATGGCGATGTCCGCCGGCGGATAGGCCGCCAGGATTTCCGGATCGTGCGCGTAATGGCCCTGGCGCGGGAACACCGTCGTCACCTTGGCGCCCCATTGCTTCTTCACCATGTCGAGGATGCGCAGCTTGTCGTCGATCAGCACATAGTGCTTCGCCGGAAAAATCTTCTCGACGTAGTCCAGCTCCTGTTCCTTGTGGATGTAGATCAGCACGCGGCGGCCGAATTCCTCCGACAGGCCCGAGCGCTGCACCTTGCGCGGCTGGAACACCGCGTCGCCGTCGGAAAGGATGGCGGTGGTGCCCCATTTCGCCGCATGGCGCACGGCGTCGAGCGCGCCGGGATAGAGCCGGTTGGCGAAGGGATAATCGATCAGCCAGTTTGCCATGCGCAGGATGCGCGGGTCGTGCAGGTATTTGACGCGGTAGCGCTCCAGCGCGCCGAGGTAGTCCGCATAGCCGAGTTCCCGGCGCAACGCCTCGAAGATCGCCCAGTAGCAGTCATGCGCGTAGGCGCCATAAGTCGTCGTGAGATATTCGCTGAGATCCTCGGTGATGCGGTCGTTCTCGATCAGCGTGTTGTCCACGTCGAACAGGAAACAAAGGTCGGGCATCTCGGCCATGCGGGCGCTCTCCATCGGGGCATGCGGGCGCATAGTGCCCACGAATTCTCTCCCTGGGGCAAGTACCGTCCTAACACTCCTCGGGACGCGGGCGAATTAGGACAGGACCGCCGCCGCATTTCCCGTTACTCTCTGGGCGGGGGCCTTCAAAACACGCATTCCGTCCTTTCGTCACCCGGTGTCCCCAACGCCGCTGCAGGGAGCTGTCGGATGAAACGTTTCACGCTTTGCGCATCGCTGCTTGTCGCCGGTCTTGCCGCCGCCACGCCCGCCTGGGCTGCCGACAGCGCCTTCTGTGCCGATCTGAAAGCCGTCGT
Source organism: Alphaproteobacteria bacterium (assembly GCA_018970685.1). Taxonomy (GTDB): domain Bacteria; phylum Pseudomonadota; class Alphaproteobacteria; order Micropepsales; family Micropepsaceae; genus Rhizomicrobium. The sequence goes on from JAGWVX010000102.1 coordinate 4,024, forward strand.
GGGCGACAGCGCCAATCATTTCGACACCTTCCGCGGCGCCCAGTTCGGCAATGTCGAACGCGACAGCGTCAACGATGTGACGACCAAATACACGACGTCGAAATCTCTGACCGGGGCCGCGGATTGCTGGATCGAGGATTTCATCGGGCCGCAAGACGACAAGCCGCTACGCTCCTACAATTGTGAATGGACGCCCGCGGGCAGCAAGGCCGACACCGTCAAGGCCGTCGGCCAGGCGGTGGAGGACTGCATCGGCGATGATCCGATGGACAGTCTGGATGTGAATGACGACGGGTCGGCGGAAGCCTACGTTTACGGCAACGGCTACAAGGTGAATGTCGGCGCCGGCGACGCGCCGAACGTCCAGTTCACGATCTACGACGAGCACTGAACATTGTTTTCTCCCCCGTTTACGGGGGGAGAAACGTGATGCCGATCTTGCCAGAACGAAACGAGCGACGATAGCCTCGCTGGAAATTCGGGAGGTCCCATGCCCACCTATTCCGGTTCGTGTTTTTGCGGCGCCGTGAAGTATCGCCTCGAGAGCGCGCCGATGTTCGTGCATTGCTGCCACTGCAAGGATTGCCAGTGCCAGACCGGCTCGGCCTTCGTGCTCAACGCCATCATGGAAGCCGACCGCATCACCCTGCTGCCGGGTTCGCGCGCACCGGAGCCGACGACCATGCGCACCGACAGCGGCCGTCCGCACGACATCTATCGCTGCCCCGACTGCAAGACGGCGGTGTGGAGCGATTACGGCCGCCGCAAGGTGATGCTGTTCGTGCGCGTCGGCACGCTGGACGATCCCGGCGCGCTGCCGCCAGACGTGCACATCTTCACACGCTCCAAGCTGCCCTGGGTGGCGCTGCCGGAAGACGGCGCGCCGGCGTTCGAGGTCTATTACGACATGAAAACGCTATGGCCGGCCGAAAGCCTGGCGCGCCGCGAGGCAGTGTTGGGCAGAGGAAAGTAGCCTCTTCCTCGTCCTTCGAGGTGCTCGCGTCGCTCGCTCCTCAGGATGAGGAAATGTTCAAGACCGCCTCACCCTGAGGAGCCTGCCGAAGGTAGGCGTCTCGAAGGGCGAGGCGCTGTTCCGTGAGGGGAAGTAGGGCGGCAAACTATGCCGTCGTCCCGGGCGAACGCCTTCGGCGCATCCGGGACGACAGATCAGGTTGATGGAGAAGGCGCAGAGCCTCCGCCCCACTTCTCCTTCGCCTCGTTCAGCAACGCCACGATGTCCACCGCGCTCTTTTCCCAGGCGTGGCCGAACGAGGCGTGGCGGCCGGAGACGCCGCGGCCGATCGGATGGCCCGCATAGCCGTCGACGAAAACGCAGCCCGGCGTGCGCGCGCGACTCGACGGCGCGAACACCACGAACTCGGCGATGTCGGTCCAGCGGTGGCGGCGCGCATACCAATAGGCGCGATAGGTCAGGCCTACGGGATCGAGGGTGATCGTGCCGGGATGGAGGAAACTCCAACCGCTCGCCGCCGCGGCGACGGCGCTGCCCAGTGCCAGCGGCGCCAGGAAACTGAGCCCGAGATAGGCCCACACGGCGCTTTTGAGAAAGGTGCTGATCCAGGCGCCGAGCCCCAGCGCCGCCGCCAGTCCGCCGAACAGCATAAAGAGCAGCGCCAGCTTCAGACGATGCTGGCAGACGACCAGCGGCGGATGGTCCAGGGAGCCCTGCATCCCGGCGGGCCGGCCTAGCGCTTCCCGGCCTTGCCGTTGCCGGCCTTGACCGGAGCGGGTTTGTGGGCGGCGAATAGCTCGGCGATGGCGTCCTGGCCCTCGTCGCTGTGGATCCAGCCTTCAGCGGCTTGCTGCGTCGGAAATTGTTGGGCCAAACGGTGCGGCTTCACGCGGTCCGGCAGGGGCACCAAAACCTCGAAGGTCCCGGCATAGCGGTGGTCCTTGGTTTCCACGGCATAGGCCTGTGGCTTGGCGTATTTTTTCATGGCTTGGGCCCTCGCGTGCGACAGCGGGGGTGCATATCACCCCAAGCCGGAGGCGCAAAGGGTCACAGATTGTAGGCTTCCCAGAAATTCGCGAGGTCCGTGCGCGGCGCGTAGCCCCGAGCCTTCATGCAGGCGGTGTAAGCGCGGTTAAAGACGGTGTGTTTGCCGACATTGTCTGCCGCCAGGCCGGCAATGCTGTAAGAGCGGGCGTTCTCGGCGGTCCGCTGGCAGGCGTCGCTGTCGAGCATGAAGCGCTCCTGTGAGGCTTGGCCTTGGGCGAAGGCATCGGAGTCGAGATCGGCCCAGCGGCCGCAGCCCGCCGCCGCCAGGACGCAGAAAAGGATGAGGGCCTGGCGCTTCATGGGCCGTCCTTGTGCTTCTTGCGGCCGATGCCGAGATGCTCGCGCCACAGCTTGGCGGGGATTTCTTCCACCGCGCCTTCCGGCAGTTGACCGAGATGGAACGGTCCGAACTGAACGCGGATCAGCCGCGCCACGCGCAGGCCCAGACTTTCCATGACCCGTTTGACCTCGCGATTCTTGCCCTCTTTGAGGGTGACGCCGGCCCAGGAATACACCCCCTTGGAGCGCTCCAGGTCGGCGACGATCGGTCCGTATTTGACCCCGGCGATGGTAACGCCTTCGGCCAATCTGTCGAGGTCCGTCTGGGTAACCTTGCCGAACAGCCGCACGCGGTATTTGCGCGTCCAGCCGGCGATCGGCAATTCCAGGCGGCGGGCGATCTCGCCGTCATTGGTGAGCAGCAGCAGCCCCTCGGAGTTGAAATCGAGCCGGCCGATGGAGACCACGCGCGGCAGGCTCTTGGGCAGATTGGCGAACACCGTCGGACGGCCATGCGGATCGCGATGCGTCGTCACCAGTCCGGAAGGCTTATGATAACGCCACAGCCGGGCCGGGTCGGGTTCGCCCAGCGGCTTGCCGTCCACCGAAACGACCTGATGCTCGCCGACCTTGACGCCTTGCGTCGTCACCGTCTCGCCGTCCAGCGCCACGCGGCCCTCGGCGATGAGCTTCTCGGCATCGCGCCGCGAGCAGATGCCCGCCCGCGCGATCACCTTCGCTATACGTTCGCCCGGCGGGCTCTCTTGTGCAATGCGCCCGCCTTTCTTCGTGCTATCGTCGGCCAATGAAGCAATCCGCGATGAATGACGAGGAAGCCATAGCACTCGCGCTCGCCGAAGCCCAAGCGGCCGGCGCGCGCGGCGAGGTGCCGGTGGGCGCCGTGTTGCTCTCTGCGGAGGGCGACGTGCTGGCCCGCGACGGCAACCGCATCCTCGAGTTGAGCGACCCCACCGCCCATGCCGAGATACTGGTGATGCGTGCCGCGGCCCGGATGCTGCACAACGAGCGGCTGGTCGGCACGTCGCTATTCGTCTCGCTGGAGCCCTGTGCCATGTGCACCGGGGCAATGAGCATGGCGCGCGTCACGCGGCTGGTGTTCGCCGCCGAAGACCCCAAGGGCGGGGCGGTCCTGCACGGCCCGCGCTTCTTCGAACAGCCCACCTGCCATCATCGGCCCGCGATTTCGCGCGCGGGTGACGCTGAGGAAGCCGGGCAGGTGCTGAAATCATTCTTCCGCGCCCGCCGTACTTAGCGCTTGATCGGCCGCCTTCGCGGCTTACATCTATTCAAACAGCCGATTTGGGAGGCGGGCGTGGCATTGATCGTTTATGGGGCGAACGTATCGCCCTTCGTGCGCAAGGTGCGTGTGGCGCTGATGGAAAAAGGTCTGGATTACACGCTGGAGTCCGTAAATCCATTCCACCCGCCGGAAGATTACATTGTCATCAGTCCGTTGAAGCGCATTCCGGCCTTCCGCGACACCGATCTCCCCGAACCGAATACGCTCGCCGACTCCTCGGTGATCTGCGATTACCTCGAACACAAATTCCCCGAACCTGCGCTTTATCCCCGCGATCCTTATCTGCGCGCCCGTGCGCTGTGGTTCGAGGAATATGCGGATTCGGCCGTGGCGATGTGTGTCGGCCGCGGCCTGTTCTTCGAGCGCGTGGTCAAGCGGATGCTGCGCCAGACGACGGACGAGGAGATCTGCAAGAAGACGCTGCAGGAGACGCTGCCGCCGCTGTTCGACTACCTGGAGAAGGAACTCGGCAATAATGATTACTTCGTCGGCAACACCTTCTCGATCGCCGACATTTCCGTCGCCACCATGCTGGTGAACTTTCAACATGCGGGCGAAGCGCTCGACGGGACGCGGTGGCCCAAGCTCGCAGCCTTCCGGACGCGCCTGCTTGATCGCCCGTCGTTCAAGACCTTGATTGCGGAAGAGCAGGCGATCGTGGAACGGTTTCGCGCCGCCTGATTGGAAAGGATGTCATGATCGATCTTTACACGGCGGCAACGCCAAACGGATACAAAGCCTCGGTTGCCCTCGAAGAGCTGGCGCTGCCCTACGAGGTCCATTATGTGCAGCTCGGTAAGCTGGAGCAAAAACAGGACTGGTTCCTGAAGATCAATCCGAACGGCCGCATTCCGGCCATCGTCGATCGCGATCTGGACAATTTTGCGGTTTTCGAATCTGGCGCCATCCTGGTCTATCTGGCCGAGAAGACCGGCAAACTGATGCCCGCGGACGTCAAGGGCCGTTCGCAGGTCATGCAGTGGCTGATGTTCCAGATGGGCGGCATCGGTCCGATGATGGGCCAAGCGAACGTGTTCTTCCGCTATTGGCCGGAGAAATACCAGGCGGCCATCGACCGCTATCAAAACGAGTCGCGGCGGCTGTTCGAGGTGCTGAACGGCCGGCTGAAGGACCACGAGTATCTGGCCGGCGACTATTCCATCGCCGA
>JAGWVX010000103.1 GCA_018970685.1 Alphaproteobacteria bacterium
GCCGCCGACGAAATAGCAATCTCGCGACGTACATGGTGCTGCATGCCGTACTGAGGCCCGCCGGTGTGGCCGCTTGTTCGCGTTCATTTTCCGAACCTCGCTTTGCCAACGGGAGGAACCTTGTGTGTCGGTGCGGGCAGTTGGATTGTGGAATCAAGTGCCCGAAGAAACCGGTGCGTCGGATTCCTCCGTGCACTTTAAAGCCATCTCAGGACATCACAAGGCATGTTGCCTTGAGGCACGGATGGGGTTTCTGTTGAGGCGGTGTGTGACGTAAGCAGAACTGCGCCGACAGGCAGCGAAAGGTGACGAAATCAAAATGCAAGCGCGCGACAAACCCCACCTTTTTGCCGCCACGTGTACGCTGCTGTTCGCGGCGGAGATTGGAGGGCTTGCGCGTCGCGCGGCCTTATCCGATACGATTCCTGATTGCCTCGTCATGGATGTCCGTCATGCCAGAGCCTGAACGAATCTTGAGAATGCGCACGGTCCTTCAGCGCACCGGCCTCAGCCGCTCCACCCTCTACCGCAAAATGAAAGTTGGCACCTTCCCGAGCCAAGTTCACATCAGTGAGCATTGCTGCGGCTGGCGTGAATCCGCCATCAACCGTTGGATTGCCGATCCAGAGCGCTATGTGTGTGATGTGCCGGCGTCGGTGAAGCGACTCGGACAAAAGACGAGCTTGCCAAATGCGCTTAACGGCAGCCATATGCCCGAACCGAAGTAATGCATTTCCGGGTACAACAAACCAACACCAATGCACATCGGGTCTAGGCACCTTTTCCAAATTTCCCGAAGATGACCTTGCCTTCGCTCGCTTTGACGTCGAGATAATCTGCCCAAGCTTGCATCATTCTGCGCCGTTCATCGATAAACTTGGTGCGATCATAGGCGGCATCAACGGCATTGCGCGGCGCATGGGCAAGTTGGCGATCCACGACCTCGTGCGGAAAGCGCAGGTTCTCCTTGATAGTGGTCATCGCCAAGGCGCGGAAGCCATGACCCGTCATGCGGCCCTTGTACCCCATCCGCTCCAGCGCCTTCAGGATCGTGTTGTTGGACATGTGCTGGCGCGGCTTGGACAGGCTGGAAAAAACCCAATCAGAGGCAGGCGTCTTCATCTGATGAAGCTGGCGGATCACAGCTACCGCCTGCCGCGAAAGCGGGACAAGGTGCGGCTTTCCCATCTTCATGCGCTCAGCCGGGATCGACCATTCTGCTCCGTCAAGGTCAAATTCTTTCCAAGTGGCTTTAATCAGCTCACCAGTGCGGACGAAGGTCAACATCATGAGTTGAATGGCAAGGCGGGTTTGATTGAAAAGACGCGCCTCGTTGCGCTCCAGAGCCTGGAGGAACCCCGGTAAATCCTTCGGCTCTAAGGCGGCGAAATGGCTATGCCTGACCGGCTTCAGGGCGCCCTTCAGGTCGGTGGTGGGATTGCGCTCCACCCGCCCGGTCACGACAGCATACCGGAATATCTGCCCACAATACTGTGTTGCCCGGTGCGCCATTTCATGGGCACCGCGCCGTTCGATCTTTCGAAGCGCATCGAGCAGGATCAGCGGAGTGATGTCCGCCACCGGGCGCCGGCCAATCACCGGGAAGATGTCCATTTCCAGCCGATGCAGAATCTCTTTCGCGTATGCCGGAGTCCAGCGCTCCAAATTGTGTTCGTGCCATTCGCGGGCGACCGCTTCAAACGTGTTGGTAGCATTCAGGATGGCGCGTTGCTTGGTTTCACGTTTGGCGGATGAGGGATCGATGCCGTCTGCCAGAAGCTTGCGCGCCACGGCACGCTTTTCCCGCGCTTCGGCCAGCGAGACTTCGGGGTAGACGCCCAGGGCCAAAACCCTCTCTTTGCCGAGGAATCGGTATTTCAGCCGCCAATACCGACTGCCGTTCGGCGCGACATGCAGATACAGGCCATGGATGTCTGCCCTTTTATATGCCTTGGGCTTTGGGCGGGCGCTTTTACAGGCGCTGTCAGTGAGGGGCATTTGGGGGTATCTCCGTACCTCGATTTTCGAAAAGTACCCCCACTTGTGCCCCCAGGTCCTTGGGACGTTGCCGGACGCAGAGGGATGCAGTGGGACGATACGGAGGAGATAATACAGCAAATCCCGATGGTTATGAAGGCCACCGGGACGTCCTGGGACGTTGCCGGAAAATAAAATGGCGGACAGGGAGGGATTCGAACCCTCGATACGGTTACCCGTATGCCGCATTTCGAGTGCGGTGCTTTCAACCGCTCAGCCACCTGTCCGTCGAGCCGGTCCAGATACTTAAGACCCGGGCGGATGGCAAGCGGGATCGGGCGCCCCGGCCGGCGCGTCGGTCAGCCGCCGTGCCGCCGGCGCGAGCGGTGCCGGGCCAGGGTCAGGGGCGTGCGCGATTTCGGGACCTTGGTGATAAAGTTGTAGCGGGCGACGTGGTAGCTCGGATCGAAGCCGTAAAAATTGAGGCGCATGCAGGCCAGTTCCTCGTCGCGATAGGCCTGCAGCGGTTTCACGGCTTCGTCGGCGCCGCGTTGCTCGCGTTTCCGCGCCAGGCGCTTTTCGAGAGTTGCATCCGCCGCGAGCGATTGGGCGATCTGGACAACATCGTCGTGCGAAGCCGACGGCAGAACGCGATCGACAAGGCCCAGCCTGTGGGCCTCCGCAACGCCGACGGGCAGTCGCGCCTGCGTCACGCGGTGCGCGTTCTCTTCGCCTGCACGGCGCGGCAGCAGATAGGTCCAATATTCCGAACCATAGAGATTGCCCATGTCCTTGTAATGCGGATTGAGCAGCACGTCCTCGCCGGCCCACACCTCGTCGGCCGCCAGCGCCAGGAAGACACCACCGGCGCCGGCACTGCCGCGCAATACCGAGACGACAATCCGGTCCGTCGTCGTGATGATGTCGCGCGCGAGATCGTCGATGGCGCTGATGTTACGCCAGGACTCGTCAGCGGGACTTTCTGCGGCTTCGATGAGACCGAGATGGATGCCGTTCGACCAATAATCGGGGCCGCCCATCAGCAGCAGCACTTTGGTCGGGCGCTGCAGCGCCCGGACATAGGCTGAACGCAGCGCCTCGCATTGCGCCACGCTCATAGCGCCGTTGTAGAAGGCGAAGTGGAGCATGCCGACCGCGCCGGTCTCTTCATAGCGGATCGGCATATAGCCGGGCGCCGCGGGAAGTTTCGCGCATTCCTCACCGAAAACATCGGCGGCTGGAAGCTTCAACGCCTTGTCGCGCTCCTCTCGGACGTGACCGATCCACACCGCGCCGTCGCGAGTGGCGCACGCTAGTGCGCCGTCGCAACGCGCGATGATCTCGCCGGGGTTGCCGGAGAGGCCCTCCGCGCGATGGGCGTCAAATAAACGGATGGTTCTGCCGAACAGCACGTCGCGCACGCCCGGCGCGCCATCCGCGCTGCGAATCTTACGAAGCACGGCATCGGTGGAATCCAGCTTCCAATCGATTGCGCGATCGGCCTGGCGGCACAGCGGACGGGCGCGGCCGCGCGCCTTGGAATCGCGACGCGGCGGCAGGAATGTGCAGGATGCGACGTGCGTCAAAGCCGTCATCACCGCTTCGACGGCAGCGTTGGTGATTTCGCGGCGGTAGAGACTCGATTTGGTCGCCGCGCGCATCGGAAAGGTCGCCGATGCCCAGATGGGTCCCGCGTCCATCTCTGCTTCGGCTTCGAGAACGGTGACGCCCCATTCCGCTTCGCCGTCGAGCACGGCCCAGTCCAGGGCGGACGGACCGCGGTCGCCGACGATCCCGGGGTGAACGATGAGGCAACGGCGCGAGCGCCATACGTCCTCGGGGATCGCGCGCTTGAGAAACGGTGCTAGGATGAGTTCCGGCTCGAACAGTTCGACAGCCTCGCGGGTGACGGCGTCGTTGATGTCGAACTCGACGGACACCTCATGCCCGCGCTCACGAAGCTCGACATGCAGACGCTGCGACAGGCTGTTGAAGCTGTGGACGAGAAGCAGGATGCGCACGTCAGCAGATCCGCGGCAGCTGCTCGCCGGATAGCCAATCGACGATGCGACCGCCGCCGAACGCCGTCGTCATCTGGACGAAATGATGCTCGTCGGCGACAACATCGCCGATGACGGCCGCGTCGTGCCCCAGCGGATGCGCGCGCATGGCGGCCAGAACCTCTTCGGCAGCGTCCGGCGCAACGACGGCAACCAATTTGCCTTCGTTCGCCACGTAAAGCGGATCGAGGCCGAGCAGATCGCAAGCTGCGGCGACTTCCGACTTGATCGGCACGGCTTCCTCGGCAATCCGGAAGCCGACCTTCGACTGATGCGCCAGTTCGTTGAGCGTCGCCGCAAGCCCGCCGCGCGTCGGATCGCGCATGACGCGCAGCGACGTGCCGCCTGCTTCCACCATCGCCGCGACAAGGCCATGCAGCGCCGCGGAATCCGATACGATATCTGTCTCGAAGGTGAGATTTTGCCGCTTCGACATCACGGCGACGCCGTGGTCGCCAATGGTGCCGGACAGGATCACGCGATCTCCCGGCCGAGCCTTTTCGGACGACAGGTCGAGACCATCCGGAACCACGCCGACGCCCGTGGTGGTGACAAATACGCCGTCGGCCTTGCCTCGTTCCACCACCTTGGTGTCGCCGGTGATGATCGGCACGCCGGCATTTCGCGCCGCCTCACCCATGCTGTCGGCGATGCGCTTCAGATCGGCCAACGCAAAACCTTCCTCGATGATGAAGCCGGCGGAAAGATAGATCGGCCGCGCGCCCGCCATGGCGATGTCGTTGATCGTGCCGTGGACGGCCAGCGAACCGATATCGCCGCCGGGAAAGAAGATCGGCGACACGACATAGCCGTCGGTGGTCATCACCATGCGGCCTCCGATGACTTCGAAGGCGGACTGGTCATTGCCGCGCCGCAACCAAGCGTTGTCGAGCGCTTCGTGGAAAATATCGGCGATGAGCTGCGTCATCGCCCGCCCGCCGGAGCCGTGCGAGAGATCGACACATCCGTTCTTGATGTCCAGTTTGCGCTTGTAGGCTTTGAGGGTCATGACGCCACGCGCGCCTGGTCGCGGAAGCGGCCATAGGTCCAATGTGCAGCGCAGGCGCCTTCGGACGACACCATGCAGGACCCCATCGGCGTCTCCGGCGTGCATACGGTGCCGAACAACTTGCAGTCTGCGGGGGCCTTGACGCCGCGCAGAATGGCACCGCATTCACAGGCCGGATTGTCGTGCGCTTCGATATGCGCAACGGCGAAGCGTCGCTCGGCGTCGAATTCGGCATAAGCTTCCTTCAGCCGCAGACCGCTGTAGGGAACATGCCCCAGCCCGCGCCATTCGAAACTCTTGCGCAGCTCGAAGATCTCGGCGACCTCGGCCTTGGCTCGTTTGTTTCCGCCCGGCTTGACGGCGCGCGTGTACTGGTTCTCGACCTCGCAGCGGCCGTCGTTGACCTGGCGGACCAGCATCAAGATCGCCTGCATCACGTCGAGCGGTTCGAAGCCGGCAATCACCACGGGCTTCTCGAATTCCTCGGCGAAGAAGGCATAAGGCTCGCTGCCGATCACCGTCGACACATGCGCCGGGCCGATGAAGCCGTCGATGCGCACCCGGCCGAGCTCGCGCACGTCGGGACTTTCGAGAATGTTCTGGATGGCTGACGGCGTCAGTACGTGGTTGCAGAATATGGTGAAGTTCGTAAGTTTCTTCGCGGCGGCAATCTTGATCGCCAAGGCGGTCGGTGGCGTTGTCGTTTCGAAGCCGATGGCGAAGAACACCACCTGACGCTCCGGTTCGGTCTCCGCGATACGCAGCGCGTCGATGGTCGAGTAGACCATGCGGATGTCGGCGCCCGCCGCCTTGGCCTTGAGCAACGACCCGCCATGCGATCCGGGCACCCGCATCAAATCGCCATAGGTACACAAGGTAACGTCCGGCCGCTCGGCGAGCCGGATCGCCGCGTCGATGCGCCCGACCGGCAGCACGCAGACGGGACAGCCCGGACCGTGAATCATCCGCACGTTGGCGGGCAACAGATCCTGGATGCCGTAACGCGAGATGGCATGGGTATGACCGCCGCAGAATTCCATGAAGTGGTAGCTGCCGGCCGGATCGGCTTCGCCCGCGATACGCGCAGCGAGCGCGCGCGCCAGGCGTCCGTCGCGGTATTCGTCGGCGTGCTTCACTGCGCGGCCTCCGCGGCGCCGATCCTGGCGATTTCCTCCAAATGCCCAAACACGCGCAGCGCTTCCGCCTCGTCGATGACCGTCAGCGCGAACCCCACATGCGCCAGCACGTAATCGCCGACACGCGCTTCGGGCACATAGGCGAGGTTGATTTCCTTGACGATGCCCCCGAAGTCGACCCGTCCGAGGCGCATGATGGGATCGTCACCGGAAACGCTGGTGATCCGGCCTGGAATTGCTAAACACACGGACCTTCTCCTTGCCTGACGGGGTACAGCCGGCTCCTTGACCGTAAACGCTCAAGCGTTGCGGGAAAAGTGTCGCTGGCGTCGCGCACGAAACGACTTTTCCATGGCCGTTGCAGGGTAATGACTGCCGTCATTCTCTACAGTTCGTGATTGTACGGATGGCGTTCCGGCGCGGCCCTGTCTTGTTTCAATGGGTTAAATTGCCGCTGGCCCGCCGCTGCGGCTAAGCTCACACCGCCTGCCAGCGCCTTGTATGATGCCGGCTGGAGGCCATCCGATGCAGCGCATAACCATTGCCGTCGACGACAAATTGGCGGACGAAATCGACCGCCTCGCCAAGAAACGCGGTTATCAGAACAGATCGGAGGCCATCCGCGATCTGGCCCGCAGCGGTCTCAGGCAGGCCGCCGAAGAGGACAGCGCCCGTCCAGGCGGCTGCGTCGCCGCTTTGGTTTACGTCTACGAGCACGAGGCTCGCGACCTTTCTCATCGGCTGACGAAGATATTCCACGAGCACCATCATCTGTCGGTCTCGGCGATGCATGTGCATTTGGATCACGGCGACTGCCTGGAGCTGAACGTGCTGCAGGGAGCCGTCCGCGACGTGCGCGATCTCGCCGAACACGTCATCGCCGAACGCGGCGTCCGCCACGGGCGGCTGGTGACGTTTCCTACAGACATCGAGCGCGGACATCACGGCCGCGACGGTTCGCGCCCGCACCGCCACCGGCATACGCGCCGGCCCAAAGACGGTTGAGAGCCTGTCCGAGACCTATTCGCCACCACATAACCAGGTGACATCGGCCTGCGCGTCGCCGATGCGCGGCAACACCGCCGCCAACGCCTCGCGCATCTCGGCTTCGAAACCGAAAGGCGGATTGACGATGAGAAGACCAGCAGAGGTCAACCGCTCGTCACTACGCACGCCCAGCGTGACATCGAGGCGTAAGACTTTTCGAGCGCCCGCCGCCACGACCTCGCCACAGAAACCGTCCGCGCTTGCAGACGATTTGACCGGAAACCAAATCAGATAGATGCCCGTCGCGAAGCGCCGTATCGCGCCGTCGACCGCGCGCGCCGTATCGGAGAACTCCGTCTCCGTTTCATAAGGCGGATCGATCAAGATCGCCGCGCGGCGCTCCGGCGGCGGCAGCAAGGCAACCAGCCGCCCGTAACCGTCGGCTGTTTCCGCTCGCGCCTTGCGAAACGGCCTCAAAGCCGCGGTGAGCGCTGCCGCATCGTCGGGATGTTTCTCGACCGCGACCAGCCTGTCCTGCGGTCTCAGCAACTTTGCCGCGATCAGCGGCGAACCGGGATAGGCGTCGCGGGCGCGCGTCAGATCGAGATAAACGGCCAATGCAGGCGGGCCGCCCTGCAACCCGGCAAGCCGGGCAATGCCGTTCTCCGCCTCTTTCGTGCGAACCGCTTCGGCGTTTGTCAGGTCATAAACGCCGCGGCCCGCATGCGTATCTACGACCGCGAAGGGAGCGTCCTTCTTGCGCAAATGCAGCAACACCGAGACCAGTGCCAGATGCTTCGCCACATCCGCAAAATTTCCCGCGTGGTAGGCGTGGTGGTAATTCATCTCTGCCGGTTTTAGGATGGCGCTGGCAGGATAGCGGAAACCTCCACCTTGTTGCATCGCACAAGCCGAATTTCACGCACAAAAGCACATTTACGCTCACTTTTTTAATGGCCCTGCACCGTCATGCGTGCGGCAAAAGTGCATTGGAAGCGGTCTTTTCTCACATTTTATCCCTTCCCGCCGATGTGCCTTTACCGAATGCGAACGGCGAATCAGCTAGATTGACGCTGGGGAAAACAGGCTGGGCGTAATGCACCTTTCGTTACTCGACATCGTCGTCGTGATCCTGTACGCGACCTTCGTTCTGATCGTTGCCCAATTTGTGACGGGTGAGAAAGCCGACCGTCCCAAGGGCGGGCTCAAACCCGCGACGGCGAAAAGCTCGCTGCCGTGGTGGGCCATCGGAACGTCGCTGATTGCCGCGAATATTTCCGCCGAGCAGATCATCGGCATGTCGGGTTCGGCCTATGTGCTCGGGCTCGCCATCGCGTCTTATGAATGGACGGCGGCGGCGGTATTGCTGATCGTCGGAAAATATTTTCTGCCGATCTTCTTGAAAAATCAGATCTACACCATGCCGGAGTTCTTGAAACGCCGCTACGGCGCGCGAATCCAGCTCGTCATGGCGGGGTTCTGGCTCATCCTCTACATCTTCGTGAATCTCACCGCGATCCTGTGGCTCGGTGCGACGGCGGTTCACACGGTCACCGGCCTGGCGATATGGCCCAGCGTCATTCTGCTCGGCCTGTTCGCCGGTAACTATGCGCT
>JAGWVX010000104.1 GCA_018970685.1 Alphaproteobacteria bacterium
GTGGGTGTGGCCTGTGATGGGCGTCTGCTGGCTCGTTTCGAGGTTCTATTTCATCTATCGCGAAAGTGCGGCGGAACACGCCGTCGGAGCGCTCGCCAAGGACATAGCGCAGGGGCTGTTATTGGTGGCGCTCGGCACCGCAAGCTATACGCTTCTCGCGGCCTGGGTGGGATGGCCGTACACTTGGCGGGTTCTGATCCTGGTGGCGACGCTCGTTTTCCTCGCCCTGGTCGGGCTTCGGACGTTCTCGAAGAAATCGGCTTCATGCTGAACAAATTGCGCGAACTGCGCGCCGAACGCGGCTGGAGCCAAGCCGATCTCGCCGACAAGCTGAACGTCTCGCGCCAGACCGTGAACGCGCTGGAGACGGGCCGTTACGACCCGAGCCTGCCGCTGGCCTTCGCCATTGCCAAGCTGTTCAAGCTCAGGATTGAAGAAGTCTTCCAGCCCTAAAACGCTCTGCGCAGGGCGACGTTGAAGGTCGGGCCGGGTGACCGCTCGACGTCCTGACGCACGATCTGCGGATCGGCGCGGGTGCCGTTGAAGAAACTGTCCGCCGGCGCGCTGCTGCACAGGCCATCGACGTTCATGTCGAACTCGAACGGGCCCGGCTTGTAGGCCAGGAACGCGCCGACCGTCCCGCCGGCCGGCATCGTGCTGATCTCGTTCAGCTGATAGGACGTCGTTGCGTCGCTCAGCTGGCCGACCAGACCGAGGCTGAGATGGCGCTGCGGCAGATCGCGCACCAGCCGCATCGAGAACGTCCTGGGCGTCTCTCCCGAGGCGCGGCGAAGTTCGTCCGTCACCGGATCGAGGACGGTGGAGCTCTGCCAAGCGGCGCGGGACGTCACCGAGGTGTCCGGCATGCCGAACGCGCCGAGCGGCAGCGACATGGTGAGCGCCACCTTTTCGCGTTCCTTGAGCGGTGTCGAAGCCGGCGCCTGGACGCCGTCGCGCACTTGCGCGAACTCCGTGGCAGTGCCCCAGCGGTCCGCAGTGTAGTCCGCTACAACCGTCACCGGTCCAACGGATTGGTGCATGCTGGTCTGGAACTCCCAGGCATGGTCGGGCTGGATGTTCACGTTGTCGGCCGTCCGGGCGGCGCTGGCATAAGCGGAAAACGCCGCGGCATCGTAAGGCGATACCGCTTGCGTGACGCTTGCTTTCCATTGTGCACCGTCCCACGGCGTCACGGACAGAACCACATGCGGCTCCACCGCGCTGAACGTGCTGCTGTGCGCCTGCCGCGCACTCCAGCGGATACCGGCATTACGCTCGGTGGCGCCGGCATCGAGCGCGAGCCAGTTCGCCGGCGACCAATCGACCTGCGCGAAAATCTGCTGGGTATCGCTTTGTACCGCCGTGTGCGCGCCGCGGGCGGCGCCCGTCACAGATGCGTCCTGGGTAAGGTCGGTGCTGCGCCGTGCGCCGACCTGAACGCTTGTCTCTCTCACCGGCGAGAACGAGGCAGTGACCTCCGTGGAGCGGTTCTCGTTGCTGATCAAATGGGTCGCCGTGCCCGGATCGCCGAGGCTGGACGGCGCCCGATAGGTCATCGTGAACTGATCGGACGCCACTGCCGATAAGGCCGTGCCGTGCAAGGCCGACACGTTGGCTTCGACCTGGGCGCCGTGCTTGCGCCAGAGGTCGCTGTCGTTCTGGTCGGCGCCGACACTGGCCGAGGCCTCGACCTTCATCGATCCGGCCGGCAGGTTAAGGTTCAGCGAAGCGCCGCTTCTCAGGCTCCGCGCATCCGTCGCGGGCCCGGAGACATCCAGTGCGACCGCGCCGCCGTGCAGATCGACAAGCGGGCCCGCCGCCAGGGCGCAGGATACCGACGCCGCAGCGACAAAAAACATAGCAATGGCGCGGCCGGCAGCCTTGATCATCACCTCAACCAATCGAAATCGTTGGATGAAACACCCTAACATCCTATACCGGCGAAGGCTACTCGTTCGCCACGGGAATCCGGCATAACTTGACTTCCTGTCAACGGCTGGAAGATTGTCCGGCCGCATTTCGTTCCCGGAGAATCCCGTGTCCGCTAGCTCAGCCGCACCGCAGATTGCCATCACCTTGCCGGACGGCAAGACGATGACGTTTCCGCGCGGCGTGACCGGCGGCGACATTGCGGCTTCTATTGGTCCGGGGTTGGCGAAGGCGGCCCTGATTCTGGAGGTCGACGGGCAGGAATATGATCTGTTCCGGCCCATCGAGCACGACGCCAAGATCCGTATCATCACCAAAAAGGACGACAAGGCGCTGGAGCTGATCCGCCACGACGCGGCGCATGTGCTCGCCATGGCGGTGCAGGCGCTTTACCCCGGTACCCAGGTGACCATCGGCCCTGCCATTGACGACGGATTCTATTACGATTTCGCGCGCGACGAGCCCTTCACGCCCGAGGATCTCCCCAAGATCGAAGCCAAGATGCACGAGATCGTGAAGGCGGACCTGCCGACGCACCGCGAGGTGTGGCCGCGCGACAAGGCCGTCGCGCATTTCAAGTCGATCGGCGAGCAGTACAAGGCCGAGCTCATCGAATCCATTCCGGCGGGCGAAGACGTTTCGCTCTATTGGCACGGTGATTGGCACGACCTTTGCCGCGGCCCCCACTTCGCCACCACTGGCAAGATCGGCGACGCCTTCAAGCTGACTAAGATCGCCGGTGCCTATTGGCGCGGCGACGCCAAAAACGCACAGCTGCAACGCATCTATGGCACGGCCTGGCGCGACCAGAAGGAACTCGACGCCTACCTCCACCGGCTCGAGGAAGCGGAGAAGCGCGACCATCGCCGCATCGGCAAGGAAATGGAGCTCTTCACCTTCTCGCCCGACGTCGGCGCGGGCCTGCCCTTGTGGATGCCGAAAGGCATGGTGATCCGACAGGAGCTGGAATTCTTGGCCCTGCAGGAAGAACGCCGCGATGGTTATTTCCGCGTGGCGACGCCCCACATCGCCAAGGAAGCGCTCTACTACCGTTCGCGGCATCTGCCCTATTACAACGAGGGCATGTATTCCCCGCTCGATATCGACGGCGAGAATTACTATCTGCGGCCGATGAACTGCCCGCATCACCATCTGATCTACGGGGCGACGCGCCATTCCTATCGCGAACTGCCGCTGAGGATCGCCGAATACGCCCAGGATTATCGCTACGAAGCCTCGGGCGGATTGTCAGGGCTGATGCGCGTGCGCGGCTTCTGCATGAACGATGCGCACATCTATTGCCGCTACGACCAGGCGAAGGACGAGTTCATCCGGGTGATGCATCTGCACGCGCGCTATTACGATTTGATGGACATCAAAGACTATTACATGCGGCTGTCGCTGCCCGACCTCGCCAAGCTCGACAAATATGTCGACCAGCCGGAGAAATGGTTGAAGACACTCGCCATCATCCGCGAAGCGATGACGGAATCCGGTTACAAATTCGTCGAGGCCAAGGGCGAAGCCGCGTTCTATGGTCCCAAGATCGACTTCATGATCAAGAGCGCGATCGGGACCGAGTACACGATCTCGACCAACCAACTCGACTTCCTCGCCACCGAGACTTTCGGCCTCACCTATATCGCCGAGGACGGTTCCGAGCAGCCGGTTTACGTCATCCATCGCGCGCCGCTGGGCACCCATGAGCGGTTCACGGCGTTCCTGATCGAGCATTACGCCGGCGCCTTCCCGACTTGGCTGGCGCCGGTGCAGGCCCGCATCATACCAATCAGCGACAAAGTCGCTGATTACGCCCAAAAGGTCCGTCAGACGCTATTCGAGGCGCCCGTGGTCAACGGCACAGCCGGCTTGCGAGTCGATATCGACCTGACGGCCGAGCGCATGCAAAAGAAAATTCGCGACGCCCAGTTGCAAAAAATTCCCTACATGCTGGTGGTGGGCGAACGGGAGGCGGCGGAAGGCAAAGTCGCGGTCCGCCTGCGTTCCGGCAAGGATTTTGGCCCGATGCCGCTCGAAACCTTCGTCGCCCGGATCAAGGGCGAGGTGGAATCACGCCGGGATGTGGCCGAATAACGCTTGCGAATTGTGCCGTTATTCCTATCTTAGCACCCGTCAGCGGTCCCCGCGGCCCGCTTTGGAGGATTTCACCCTGCGCCCATAAGCCGAAACAGGTTTCGCGAGGCAGGACAGTCCTCGCGAAGTATGGGTTCGCGCGCGGACCAAACAAAAGGAGAGAGTCATAGTTCCAAGACGTTTCGCATCGCAGGCCCCCGCTCCCGCCAAGGACGGCCCCCGCGTCAATGAAGATATCTTCGCCCGCACCATTCTGCTGATCGGCGACGACGGCCACAAATACGGAGAAATCGGTACCGAGGAAGCCCGCGCTATCGCGGAGGAGAAAGGTTTCGACTTGGTCGAAGTCTCGCCGGAGGCCAAGCCGCCCGTCGTTAAGCTGATGGACTACGGCAAGTACAAATACGAACAGCAGAAAAAGGCCGCCGAGGCGCGCAAGAAGCAGAAGGTCATCGAGATCAAAGAGATCAAGATGCGCCCGACCATTGACGATCACGACTACGACGTGAAGATGCGTTCGATGCGCCGGTTTTTCGATGACGGCGACAAAGTGAAGGTGACGCTGCGCTTCCGCGGCCGTGAAATGGCACACCAGCATCTCGGCATGGAACTGCTCAACCGCATCACCAAGGACACGGAGACTTTCGCCAAGATGGAACAGTGGCCCAAGATGGAAGGCCGCCAGATGATGATGGTATTGGCGCCGCGCTAATGCGCAGTCCGCCAAATAACGCAGAACCCCCAGGCGATAACCTGGGGGTTTTGCTTTTCAAACACGAAGAGACGTGCTTACAGGAACCGCGATGCGGTGTGCGCCGCCGCATTGCCGATGTCCTGCAGCGGACCCAGCGGCTGCACGGTGTCGTGCATGTCCTCGATATGCGGACGGCCCGACATCAGCTTGTAGGCAACGTGCCCATCCTGCATCAGCAATACCACTTCGGCCGACCAGCCGGTATTGAGCGTCTCGCGCTCGAACCCGAGCAGATCGAGAAAGACATTGCCCATACGCCGCGATTCGACGTGCTGCGGGTGAAATACCAGCGCGGAGCAACGGTCCTGCGCTTCGATGCAGGCTTGCACCGGCCGCGCCAAATGATCGAACGACAAAGTGTTGCGCGGCATAAAGCGTTCGATGACGCCGAGATAGGAGAGAATTTCGACGTTTGGCGTCGTCGCCGTATCGAAGCCGAGTTTCTGGAGATCCGACATCCGCGTCGAGCCCGGCACGATGTCCGTATAGGCGGCCTGGACCTGGTCGTATGTCTGGAAGCTCGACGTGGACATGCTGGTTTCATGCGGCAAAAGACCGAGTCCGCCGCAGCCCACCAGTGACAGCATAAACGCTGTGCTAACGATAACTCTCAACGTGCGGCGAGAACCGCCGCCTGTCACATTTCGCATTCGCCCCAACCCAACCCAACAAACGCGCTTATGTTTTCTTTTTCTTACGCTAACGAATTTTTAGGGAATTGGGAAGCGTGGGCGCGAGAAAGAGTAAATTAGAACAATACTATATTGGGCGCGTTGGCGCGCAGGCTTGCGCAACTGCAAAAAAATCACAGTTGGCGCCTGTCAAAACGGCCACAACAATCTTCCCGGACGACAGGAAACGGCCGCTGAGCAAGGCCGCCAATCCTGCCGTACCACTCGGCTCGACGATCAATTTCAGCGTGCGGGCGGCGTATGCGACCGCCGCCGTCAGCTCCGCGTCAGTGACCGCCAATGCGTCAGTAAGATGACGGTGTGCAAGCGCGAAAGGAATTTCACCCGGCGTTGGCGCCATCAGCGCGTCAGCGATCGAGGGCGTTCCGCCAGGCGCCGCGACGCGCCGACCCGCAGCGATCGAACGGCGCATGCCGTCGTAGTTCTCCGGCTCGACGCTGGCGATGCGCGTTCCGGGGATTGCTGCGGCAATCGCCAAAGCAATGCCGCTGACAACGCCGCCGCCGCTGCACGGCGCCAGCACGGCGTCAAGTTTCACGCCGCGGGCCGCAGCTTCGCGCGCGATTTCCAAACCGATCGTGCCCTGCCCCGCCACGATGTCGAAATCGTCGAAGGGACGCACCAGCGTGGCGCCGCGCTCCTCGCAAAGCGCGCGCGCGATCGCCTCGCGGTCGTCACGCAAGCGGTCATAGAACACCACTTCGGCGCCGTATGATCTGGTGCCTTCCAACTTCGCGGCCGGCACGTCCTTGGGCATGACGATCAGCGCCGGGATGGAGAACAGTGCGGCGGCGGCGGCCACGCCCTGCGCGTGATTGCCCGACGAGAAGGCCACGACGCCTTTGGCGCGGTCGGCCGGCGCGATCTGGCTAATCTTGTTGAGCGCGCCGCGGAACTTGAAGGAGCCGGTGCGCTGCAGTGTCTCCAGCTTAAGGAATACGCGGGCGTCGAGCTTGTCGTTGAGGACCGCATTTTCGATCAGCGGCGTCCTTATCGCGTAGGGAGCGATCCGTGCGGCGGCAGCTTCGATATCGGCAAAAACGGGCAAATCGGCGCTCATGCTTATTCCTTCCGGCGGGCGCGCTAATCTAACCGAAATAACGGCCTGTCCGAGCGATTTCGGCGCATTCCGGCTCGGCGTCCGGCGCCGCGCAACCCCTGACGGATTGTCTTGGGCGACATGCGCAAAACCCGTTAGCGCGGGCGAAAGCTTGAGGTTATGGTCGCTGCAATCATGCCTTCTCTCAGGTTCAAGCTCGAAGGCCGGCTTTGAAAAACGTTCCGCTCGGTATTGGGCTGAAGCTGGCCCAGACCCTTGCCTTCTCGCTGATGTACGCCGCGATCAAACTGGCCGGACCGGTGCCGGTCGGCGAAATCGTCTTCTTCCGTGGCTTCTTCGCCTTCTTACCGCTGGTTGTCTGGACCTCGCTCACCGTCGGACCCAAGGTGATGTTCCGTACGCAACGGCCGCTCTTTCATCTCAGCCGGTCGATGTTCGGCGTGACCTCGATGTTCTGCAACTTCACGGCGGTCAAGCTTCTGGCGCTGGCCACGGTGACGGCCTTCAGCTTCATGCAGCCGATCTTCGCCGTGATTCTGGCGGCGCTGTTCCTGCGCGAACATGTCGGCCGCTATCGCTGGGGCGCTGTGGTGATCGGCTTCTTCGGCGTGCTGCTGATGATCGAACCGCATGGCGGGCTGACGTCGCTTCTGGAACTGCGCCTGTCCGCCGGCGTCGCCTATGCCTTGGCCTTCTCGCTGCTGTCGGCGACCGTCATCGTCATCATCCGCCGCATGAGCGCTACCGAGCGAAGCGAGGCAATCGTCTTCTATTTCATGGTGTCGTGTTCGATGGCGGGCGCGCTGACCTTGTTCTGGGAGCGCGTCCCGCTGACCTTTCACCAGGTCTTCTGGCTTGTGTTCTGCGGCGTCATCGGCGGGCTCGGCCAGATGTGCATGACCTTCAGCTACCGCTACGCCGAGCCGTCGCTGCTGGCGTCCTTCGATTACGTCTCGATGATCTGGGCGACGCTGTTGGGCTACTTCGTGCTGGCCGAGATGCCAGAGACCATGGTCTTCGTCGGCGCGGGCGTGGTGATCACCTCCGGCCTACTCATCGCCTGGCGCGAACGCCGTCTGCACCTCGCGCGCAAGCTGGAAACCGTTACCTGATCCGCGCCCACAGAGCGTCCAGCGCACCGACCAGCTCATCGCCGAAGAAATAAGCTATTTCGTCGCGCACGCCCTCATAGATGCTCGGCCCGCGGCCACTGCACACCAGGCTCCCATCGACGACTTCCGGCGACGGCACCAGCACGCCGTGCTCGAAGGTAAGCGGGAACAGGATGCTCACGATCGGCTTATAGACGTGATAATCGAGGCCGTTTTCCACGCAGTACGCATGGATCTTGCAACCGCGACTCTTACGATCGGCGAAGATACATTTGCCGTCCATAGTGCGTGTGCGGCCATGCGCGCCGGAGGGAAACTCTCCGTCGTCCACGATCTCCGGTGTGAACCATTCGGCTTGCGGCACGCCGGCGAAAACTTCGAACGGCAGACCCAGCGCCCGCAGCCGTTCCATGTTGTCGCGGTCGATGTCGACGCCATAGCTGCAGCAGTGGTCGCGGCAGAAACCGCATGCCATGCAGTGCGTGAAATAGCGCAAGGTGAAGATGCGCGGGTCCGCCGCGTGGATAACAGGTGCGCCGAACACCGAAGGATAATCCTTGCCGAGCGCGATCACGCTCACGGCAGAGCGGCCACGACGATGCGTTCGATCAGTTCAGCATAGGAGATGCCCGCGCGGGCGCCGGCTGCGGCGAAGCCCGCATCGGGTGCGATTCCCGGGTTGGGATTGATTTCGAGGATCAGCGGCTGCCCCGCGCGGTCGATGCGGAAATCGATCCGTGCGTAGCCCGTCAGTTCGAACAGGGCCCAGGTCCGGCGGCAGAGGTCGATCAGCGCGGCGGCCAATTGCGGTTCGTCCGTCTCGACGCCGAAGCGGCGGATCGTCTTGTTGTAATCGAACGAGCCGTCCGCCCATTTGGCGGTGTAACCGACAATCCTTGGCCTCTCCGCGGGCCACTCCTCGAAGGTCATTTCCGCCATAGGAAGAACGCGCGGACCGCTTTTATCCTGCAGCACGCCGACATTGAACTCGCGACCGTCGACATAGCTTTCGGCGAACCACCGACCGCCGAACCGCTTCGCGCTTTCCGTCGTGCGCGCAGGCGCCTGCGCGCCTTTCACGATGCAGTCGTCGTCAAGGCCAATCGAC
>JAGWVX010000524.1 GCA_018970685.1 Alphaproteobacteria bacterium
CCTGTTTCGCCTTAACCGAACCTTTCTTTGGGATATTCATGACTTTCGACAGCCGCGATTTTCGCCATGCCCTCGGCTGTTTTCCCACAGGGGTTGTCGTGGTCACGGCGGCCGCCGGAAAGGATCCGATGGGGATTACCGTCAATTCTTTTGCTTCGGTATCGCTTGATCCTCCGCTTGTGCTGTGGTGCATGGATCGAAAATCCAGCCGTTACCATACGTTTACCACGGCAAAGAATTTCACGATCAGCGTGCTCGGCAGCGACCATAAGGCGGTTTCCGTGCGGCTGGCGAAGCCCGGCGAGCACAAGCTTGACGGTCTCGCGCTCGTGGCCACCGAGGCGGGGCCGCCGGGGTTGGCCGATGCGCTTGCCTTGCTCGAATGCGCCCGCGAGGCTGTTCACGACGCGGGTGACCACACGATCATCGTTGGGCGCGTCGAGCGCTTTACTTGGCACAAGACCGGCGCGCCGTTGGTTTACTTCCGTGGCCGTTACGGCGCACTGGCGGATTCGGGTTGAAGCGTCAGACGATGCTTCGCCGTTGCTTCGATCTCCTTCGCCGACGTCGGTATTCGCAGATAACCGCCGTGCGCCCATAACGGGAGCTGGTCGTCGTAATAAGGCGAGAAGATGTTTCCGGATTCGCCGGTGGTGATCACATAGAGCGAATTGTCCGGATGGGCGATATCGTAAATCGCCCGGTAGCCAGAGCCGTGATCCGCCGCGTAAGGACGTTTCGAGGAAAAGCGGAAATCGGCACGGCGAATAGTAAATGCGCCGCCGCTGACTTCGACTTCTCGGTCGAAGATGCGATCGAGAATCGGAAAATTGCTGAAGGGCTGGTTTACGAACACGGCACGATGGGCATCGCCCCAGCGCCAGCGGCCGATGTCGTTTCCATAGGTCGCATTGAGCTCCGCCAACGCGTCACCGAGGGCCAAGCGTATGCGCGACAGGCAGTCCTCATGTGCGGGCGTTGTAACGTCGTCGCACCAACGCCCTTCGCCATCGACGTTGTGCAGGACACGCAGCGTGAATATCGCCTCGTGATTCCAGAAAGGCTTGAAGTCGGGACCGAGCTCATCAGCGATGAGGCGCTTCACCAAAGCACGATCCCAGGCTTCGTAGATCAGCGGCTCCGGACGGTTCGCATCCATCGCGTAATCCCATTTAGACAGCATGGCGACAGCCCGCCGTTCCTCTTCCGTCGGCCACGGGCCCGCTTTCAGCAGCAGAGGCAACAGGTCTTCGGCGAATCGGTCATGGATGTCGAGCTGAATAGCCCTGAATGTGGCCACAGAATGGCGCGGCGTCTCGGCGAGTAATTTGTTGATCTGCCAGAAACGGAACGGTTCGGCCCATTCACGCGTCAGCGTATAGGGATAGCCTGGGGGCACCGTTTTGTTATTGGCGGTGGCAATTTGACCACTCGGCGGGTCGTCGATGCGCGGCAATTGATTATACGGGATATACCCTTTCCAGTCGTGGCGCGCGTCCCAACCCTTTGCCGGAACCAAGCCCAGAGAGTCGTTCGCCGGATCGCGCAATGGAACGCGGCTGGCCAGAAGCAGTCCGATTTGTCCTTGAGTGTCGGCGTACACCATGTTCTGCATCGGCGAGAGATAGTTCTTCATCAGAGCGTCGATGTCCGCTCTATTTTTTGCGGTCGCTATGTCCATAACGGCTTGCATC
>JAGWVX010000525.1 GCA_018970685.1 Alphaproteobacteria bacterium
GTCGGGCAACTGCTCGCTCTACAACGAGACGCAGGGCGAAGGCATCCTGCCGACGCCGACCATCGGCGCGGTCGGTCTGATGGCCGATGTCAACCGCATGGCGACGGTGGCGTTCAAGCGCGCGGGCGATGCGATCGTCCTGATCGGCGAGACCAAGGGCCATTTGGGGCAATCGGTTTATTTGCGCGAGGCGGAAGGCCGCGAAGACGGCGCGGCGCCGCGCGTCGATCTCGCCACCGAGAAGAAGAACGGCGATTTCGTGCGCGGACTGATCGAAGCGGGACGCATCGACACGGTGCACGACGTTTCCGACGGCGGATTGTTGATAGCGGTCGCCGAGATGGCGCTGGCGGGCAATATCGGCGCCGCGCTCGCCAAGGGCACGGTTGCCTCGCTGTTCGGCGAAGACCAGGCGCGCTATGTGCTGGCCGCGCCGCGCGACGCTGCCGAACGCCTTGTTTCCGAAGCCAAAGCGGCGGGCGTTGCCGCGGCTTTGATCGGCGCGAGCGGCGGCGCTAAGATCGCCGTGGAAGGGTCCGGCGAGGTAGCGCTCGACCGTTTGCGCAAGGCGCATGAGACCTGGTTTCCGTCCTACATGGCGGGAGAACTCTGATGGCGATGACCGCCAACGAAATCGAAAAGCTGATCAAAGAGGCGTTTCCCGACGCGGCGGTGTCGATCACGCCGTTGGCCGACGACAATGACCATTACGCGGCCATGGTTACCTCGGCGGCCTTCAAGGGAAAGACCCGCGTGCAGCAGCACCAGATGGTCTACGACGCCTTGAAAGGCCGCATGGGCGGCGTGCTGCACGCCCTGTCGCTGCAGACCGCGGCGAAAGAGTGACAGACTATGCGTCCTTCGGTTTGGCATATGATGGCCACCGACGGGATCGTGGTCTGACGGGGCACAACATGCGCCGACGGGAAGCGCTTATTCTGGGTTTGGGATTTGCCGTGGCCCAGCTACGCGTGACACCAGCCTTTGCCGACGAGAACGCACTCAACTATCGCGGCTTTACTGTGAATACCTCTATCATCGGGGGCGCCGACAACACCGCTGCCGTTCTGGAATCGCTCAGGCACCAGATCGACATTGTTGCCGATTGCGGCATGAAGCCGGATATCCTCACGTTCTTCCGCAACCGGCACATCACGCTGCGCCATATCAAGGGCGACGAGCCCGGGTGTTTCGCCGTTGGCAAGGGCGTGATGATCGATGCCGAACCGCAGAGCACAGAAAAGCCCATTTTGCTGCACGAATTTCTGCATGCCTATCACTTCCTTGCTATGCCGGAAGGGATAGAAAACCCGGATGTGCTGCACTACTACCGAATTGCCAAGAACGATCATCTCTACCGCATGGAAAAGCCCGGCGATCTCTATCTGCTCAAGAACCCAAAGGAGTTCTTCGCCGTTACCGGAAGCTGCTATCTATGGGGCACGGTGGACCGCCAGCCTTATACCCGTGAGCGACTCAAGGAAAAACAGCCCTATTATACCGCTTGGCTGGGCCGGCTGTTCGGGGTGGAGAAATAGCCGCCCCTTGACGCCTCCCCCGCGCGTTCCTAGATCACGAGACTGACCGAACCCGAAAGGCTGTTGCCATGAGCATCCACGACCGTATCGCCGCCGACGTCGCGTCCAACGACGTGCTTCTGTTCATGAAGGGCACGCCGGTGTTTCCGCA
>JAGWVX010000105.1 GCA_018970685.1 Alphaproteobacteria bacterium
CGCCAGGAGTTGATCGGCATCTGCAATTGCCGCGTCGACGGCGGTTGCGTAGTCCCCCGTGTTTTTTGCCGCAAGCCGCGTCCGTTCCAGACGATATCGCAGATGCGCCAAAGGCGTGCGCAAATCATGGGCAATGTCGTTCGAAACCTGGCGCAGGCTCTCCATAAGCACGCCGATTCGATCGAGCATGTCGTTGATGGTGGCAGCCAACTGGTCCAGCTCGTTGCGCGTGCCCCGCATCGGAATTCGATCGCCGAGCTTGCCGGCCATGATGCTTCGGCAGGTGTCCGTAATCGCATCTACCCGTCGCAAGAAGCTTCGGCTCAAGAGCAATCCGCCGGCGGATGCCACGAGAAGACTGGCCAAAAGGACCCAGCCGAAGGTGCGTAAGACATCTTCCTCCGCTCTTTTTGCCGCGTAGAGATCGCGACCCACAAAGGCATAGAGGTCCCGATCCAGAAATTCGCCGCGTCCCAGGATTATATGATCTTCGGGATTGCCCCCGTCCGTCGGAAGCGGATCGGGGAATCGCAACGCCCCCGCTTTAGGCGTCATCACCGGAAGATTGCCTGCGATCCGCGTATGCAGGCCCTTCTGCAGAAGAAAGACGTCCGCCCTGTCCGTCGCAAGTAAGCGGTCGTCGATCATTTCCTTGGCTTCATGCGTGCCTCTGTTCGTCTTCTTCAAGACCTCGGCGACGTAAGCCCTGCGAATTGCGGAGAGATCGTCATCCGAATTTCTCAAGAGATTTGCTTCGAAAGCGTCGCTCACGATGAAATAAATAAGGGCTATGAGCAGGGCCATAGACCCAACGAACAGAGCCGCATAAATGGCAGCCAGCCGAATGCTTTCGGTTTGGAAAAGCCTAATCTGCACGGATGACGTATCCGGAACCGCGTATCGTATGGATCAGCGCCGCCGGAAAACCGCGGTCGACCTTCGATCTCAGACGGCTCATATGCGACTCGACGACATTCGTGCCGGGATCGAAGGTCAGCCCCCAAACATTCTCGAGCAACATGGTGCGCGTCACGATGCGCCCGGCATTTTGCATCAGATACTCAAGCAGTTTGAATTCCTGGTGCAGCAATTCGATGTGTTGTCCGCTGCGCGTCACCGTGCGCGCCAGCAAGTTCATCTCCAAGCTTCCTGCGCGCAGCCGCGTCTGCTCGTCCGCGAGCCCCAACAGATGCGTACGGCGCATGATGGCATTCGCCCGCGCCAACAGCTCCGGCATCGCAAAAGGTTTCGTGAGATAGTCGTCGCCGCCCGCATCGAGCCCTTCGACGCGGGCGTCGAGCCCGTCCATTGTCGTCAAGAACAAGACGGGCGTTTGGATGTTGTGGTCTCTTAGATTCTTGACCAGGGCCAGACCATCGAGGCCCGGCAACATGCGATCCACGATAAGCAGCGCGCAATCGCCCGCCTTCGCCTGCTCAAGGCCGTCGGTCCCTGTTGGCGCCCAAAATACCGTATGGCCATGCTTTTGCAGGCCCTCCGTTACATAAAGGGCGGTCTCCGGATCGTCTTCTATAACCAATGTCTTCATGGCAACGTCATCCCTTGCGGCACGAAACACCGTTGCGGCAGGGCGATCTATCCAAGTTTGATGAAACTATGACACGGCCGGAGCGCCGCTGCCTAGCGCGCGCCCTGCAATCCGCCGACCGCGGCGGGATGTCTCACAGTCCGACTGCGGCGAGGCCGACGACGACGCTCCGCACGACCCATCCCAAATGGCGCCCCTTCGCCGCCCAAGCATTCGCAACGGCGGCGTTGAAAAACCGCGCGGCGGACAACGGCAGCTTGCGCTTTCCGGATGCGGCGCGCACGCGCAACGTGCATCTGGCGGCCCTCCTATCCCATCGCGTGACGCCAGCGGCGCGGCGCCGGACACGCGTGGAATTTTACACAAATCCACCAGCGCCCGGTAACACGCAGGAAATGCGCAAGTGCGACTTTCGACGCGCCGCCGCCGAAGAATTCGGAGTCTTCAGAACGTGTTCCGCCCGGTCCGTCACGCGATTATAAAGTTGTACCGGAACCGGCACGGCAACGTCGCCATCATCACCGGCCTGATGCTGCCCGTGCTGGTCGCGTTTTGCGGCCTCGGCGCGGAGACCGGCTACTGGTATCTCCGCGAGCGCACGCTGCAGGGCGCCGCGGACGTCGCCGCCTATAACGGCGCCATGGCGCTGCGCAGCGGAGCGAGTTCGACCACGATTTCCGACGACGCCTCGACGGACGCCGTCAAAAGCGGTTGGAACTCCGCGCAAGGCGCGATCACGGTCAACACGCCGCCCGCCTCCGGCCCGAACCAGAACAACCGCTCGGTCGAAGTGCTGCTGACCGAGAACGAACGGCGGTATTTCACCGCGATGTTCTTCAGCGGTACCGTGCCGATCACCGTGCGCGCGGTGGCGACGTACAGCTTGGCCGGACCGGCCTGCATGCTGGGCCTCGACAAAGGCGCCGGCAACACCGTCCAGTTCTGGGGCAACGCCTATGCCGACTTCAAGGGCTGCAACATCGTCTCCGATTCCGTCGCCGGCAACGCCTTCAGCGTCGGCGGAGCGGCAAACGTCACCGCGCCCTGCGTCGATGCCGTCGGCGGCGACAACGTCAGCGCCACGCTGAATCTCACCTCCTGCACCTCGGTGACGACGACCGCGCCTTATGTTCCCGATCCCTACAACGCCGTTCCGGCCCCGGCGGCGGGAAGCTGCCAGAGCGGACCGATCAACGGCGTGCTGTCGCCAGGCACCTATTGCGGCGGCCTCAGCCTGAACGGCACCGTCTCGGTCAGCCCCGGCGTCTATGTGATCTCGGGCGGCACCTTCAAGATCAATTCGAACGCCGACATCAGCGGCAGCGGAGTGACCTTCTATCTCACCAACGGCGCGACGCTGCAGTTCAATGGCAACGCGACCATGGACCTTTCGGCGCCGACCTCGGGGACCTATTCGGGCCTACTGTTCTACGGCGACAGAACGCAGGCCTACATGACCAACACGATCAACGGCACGGCGTCGTCGGAGTTCACCGGCGCCCTCTATTTCCCCAGCGGCGGCGTCGACCTGCTGGGCAATTTCAGCGGCAGCGACGGCTGCATGCAGGTCGTTGCCGACACCATCTATTACACCGGTTCGGCGACGTTCACGACGAACTGCACCGGCACCGGCATGGCCACCATGTCGGTGCCCGGCAGCGTGACCCTTGTGGAGTGAGAAGATGTCCGCCAGCCAACTCTTGTCGCGAAGCTGCCGGCTGTTCGCCCGGCTTGCGGCGGCGCGCCGGGCCACGGCCGCGATCGAATTCGCGCTGGTCGTTCCCGTCCTTGCGGGCATCGCGATCACGCTGCCGGACCTGTGCAACGCGGCGGCCGGCGCCATCAACATGGAAGCGGCGGTGCGCGCCGGCATCCAATACGCGATGAACGGCGGCGCCGACATGACCCTGGCCCAGCAGATCGGCACCCAATCCTGGAAGGGCATGCCCCAGGACGCCTCGCTGACCGCGTCGCAAAGCTGCGTCTGCGACTCCGGCGGCGGCATCTGCGGCCAGCTTTGCCCCGACGGATCCATTCCCGCCGCCTACGTCACCGTCAGCGCGTCGGCAACACTCGGCGGATCGGTGATCAGCTTTCCGGGCAGCTCCACGCAAACCGTCCGGATACGCTGATGGCGCGGCGGCATCCGCACGGCGGATTCCTGCGCCATGACGGCGGCGCGGCGGCGCTGGAATTCGCACTCGTCGCCTCGGCCTTCTTCGCGCTGGTGACGGGCATCGCCTATATCGTGATCATGCTGTTCAACAACCTGTCGCTCGACTGGGCGGTGGAGCACGCCGCGCGCCTCGCCGCGATCAACAAATCCGTCACGCAGACGCAGATCGCCTCCGCGGTGAACGATTATCTGACGTCCGTCAACCTGCCGACGGCCACCGTGCAGTATTCCGTGACGACGGTGAACAACGTCCAGACGGCTTCCATCTCGGCAAGTTACCAGCAGAGCTACACGGTGCCGTTCGTTTCGACCTTCGACATCACCTTCTCGTCGAGCGCCGACGTTCCCCAAGGCAGCTGAGGCTCCCCGGACCGGTACGGGTTTGCGTCGCACTATTGGGAAGTCATCAGTAGTGTGACTTGCGGACTTTTCAAGCTTTCGTCGCATGTTTCCGCCGCATACCCCCTATCCGCTGCAGCGCAGCATAAAACTATTGCCGGCTCCGGACCGCACCCTATTTGACAGTCATCGCTGGTTAACGCGCGGCAACGGTGTCCGCGGCCAGCCCTGAAAATGGAGTGGGACATGAAAGAGTCTTTCAAGAAGGTCAGCGCGGGTCTGCTTACTCTTGCCGTTCTCGGCAGCGTGGGCGGGTTTCTCGCCATGTCGCTGGTCACCGAGCAGCCGAAGCCGGCCGCGGAATTCGCTACCGTGCATGCGAGCACGCCGGTGATGGAAACCGTGACGGTCGTGGGAACCCGGCGGGCCTAATAAGCCCGCCTTTTCCTCCACCGCAGCGGCCGCGGGGCGCCCGAATTGGCGCCCGAACCCCGCAAAAAGCGACGGCAATAAAATTATGGGAAGCTGCCAAGACCATAAATTCCGTATGCTTTTCAACGTGTTTACATACCTGGGCCGCATGACCCCCATACGCTGGAAACTTGCTTAAAAGCATTGTGGCTGAAATGTGGCCGTTCTATCTTATGCGGCAGCTGCTGGTTAATGGCGGCCTCTTCGAGCTGCCAACGGCTGCAATAAGGAGAGGAACATGAGTGCCCTAAAATCCATCGGTGCAGGCGTCCTCACTTTACTCGTCTTCGCCGGCGTGGCGTTGGTGCTGTACACCTCGTTGATTTCTCCGGCGCCCGACAAGAACGACATCTACTACCCGACCGCCAAAGCGACGATGTCGTCGCCGCAGCCGGTTCAGGAGAACGTAACGGTCAAAGGCGACAAACGGCCTTCGTAAGCCGCGCTTAATCCGCGACTTCTTCGAACGCGACTTCGTGGCCCCAGAGCCGCTCGATGTGCGCAAGAACGAGGTCCTTGGTCGCATGATGCAACGGTACGCCGCGGTGCATGTGGTGTTCGAGGAATAGCTTGCGGTCGCCCTTCAGATTTGCTCCGACGACCTGGATGTTGGGATCCGCCGCGCCGGCGTCGTACTGGCGGGCGAGCAGGCTGCGGACCTTGCGGTAACCGCCCTCGTTGTGAATGGCAGACACTTTGTAAGTTTCGTCGTCCGCCTTGTCGAAAAGCGCGAAGAGGCGGAAGTCGCGCATCAGCTTGGGCGAAAGGAACTGCTCGATGAAGCTTTCGTCGCGATAGTTGGCCCAGGCATCCTTCAGTGCGCTGACCCAATCGCCGGAGCCGGCGAACTGGGGAAACCAGTCGCGGTCTTCGCCGGTCGGATCTTCGGCGATGCGGCGGATGTCGCTCATCATGGCGAAGCCGAGCGCGTAGGGATTGATGCCAGAATAGCGCTTGTCGCTGAACTCCGGCTGGAACACCACCGAAGTGTGGCTATGCAGGAACTCCAGCAGAGAGCCTTCGGCGATCAGCCCGCGGTCGTACATCAAGTTCATGATCGCATGGTGGACGAAGGTGGCGCAGCCCTCGTTCATCACCTTGGTCTGACGCTGCGGATAGAAATATTGCGCCAGATTGCGCACGATGCGCAGGGTCTCGCGTTGCCACGCCTTCAGCACCGGCGAATGCTTTTCGAGAAAATAGAGAAGGTTTTCCTCCGGCAGCTTCATGTCGCCGTCGAAGCCGTCGTCGTCCTCCGGCGTCGGCGGAGCGGCGGGCGGCTCGACGCCGGCAGGCAGCGTGCGCCACAGCTCGTTATAGGCTTCCTCTTCGTATTCCGCGCGGCGGCGGCGCTTTTCGAGGACCCGTTCCTTCGACGGCTTGGGCGGACGGCGATAGCGGAACACGCCCTGGTCCATCAGCGCGTGCGCGGCGTCGAGGACGGCTTCCACCTCGTCGCGGCCGTGACGCTCCTCGCAGGCGGCGATGTAGCGCTTGGCGAAGGCGAGATAATCCAGAATCCCCTCGGCATTGGTCCATTGCCGGAAGAGATAGTTGTTCTTGAAGAAGTGATTGTGCCCGAACGCCGCATGCGCCATCACCAGCGCCTGCATGGTCATGGTGTTCTCTTCGAGCAGATAGGAGATGCAAGGACTCGAATTGATGACGATCTCGTAGGCGAGCGCGGTATAGCCGGCGCGATAAAGCGTATCCTCGCGCGCGAACAGCTTGCCGAAGCTCCAATGATTGTACATCAGCGGCATGCCGAGCGAAGAGTAGGCGTCCAGCATCTGCTCGGAGGAGATCACCTCGACCTGGTTGGGATAGACGTCGAGCTTGAGATCGGCGAGCGCAATCTCTTCGATGGCCTTGTAGGTGCGGTCCAGCGCCTCGAAGTCCCATTCGGCTTCGGTGAAGAGGAGGTCAGTCATCCTTCGGGGCTCTCCTCCGCTTTGCTCCGGGTCGCACCTCAGGATGACGGGAGCCAACGGCCTGAAACACACCGCTCAATTCACGCCGCGATTTCGGCTTCTCCTCGTATGGCGGACGACCAGCTCTTCGCTTTGACAATGCCGATAACTTGTCCTCGTTTGCAGCGACTAAAGCTTCTTTCTTGGTTCGGCTCCAACCTTTCAGCCGACGCTCAGCAACGTGAGCGTTCCGCAAGTCGTCAAACCATTTCGCCCATACCAGAGCGACCGGCCGCCGATAGGATGTATATCCGATGTATTTGGCGTCGTTGTGCTCGGCAACCCGCGTTTCCACGTCCCTATAGGATGTAAAACCGGTGTACAGGCTCCGATCCGAACATCGCAGCAAATAGACCCAACCGCCTTTCCATCCTCCGGCAAGATGTTCGTCATCCTGAGGCGCGAGCCCCGAGCATAGCGATGGGCGAGCCCCGAAGGACATTCACGCCTCCGCCTTCTTGAACAGCTCGCGGAACACCGGGAAGATGTCGGCGGGCTTGGAGATGCGCTTGGTAGCGAAATTCGGCCACAGATCCGCGACGGTGCGATAGGCCCGCCACAGCTCGGCGCCGGAATCCTCGGACGCGAAGACTTCCATCTCGCGTTCGTCGAGGATTTCGATATAGGCGTAGTACTGGACGAGCGGCATGATGTCGGCGTTCAGCATTTCCACGCAGCGCCGCGCGTCGCCCGACTGCGTGTAGCCGTCGCTGGCCTGGGCCGCGTAGATGTTCCAGTCGGAGGTGGTGTAGCGCTCGCGCTGGATCTCCAGCATCTTGTCCAGCGCCGTGGACACGATGGTGCCGCCGGACTGGCGCGAATAGAAGAACTCCTGCTCGTCGACTTCCTGCGCGTCGTGGGTATGGCGGATGAAGACGATGTCGACCTTCTCGTAGCGGCGCCTGAGGAACAGGTGCAGCAGCATGTAGAAGCGCTTGGCGAGGTCCTTCTCGCGCTCGCCCATCGACCCGGACACGTCCATCAGGCAGAACATCACCGCCTGGCTGGTCGGCACGGGCTGTTCCGTGTACGAATTGTACCGCACGTCGATCGGGTCGATGAAGCCGACCCATTTGCGCTTGGCGTTCGCCTTGGCGAGA
Organism: Alphaproteobacteria bacterium; assembly: GCA_018970685.1. Lineage (GTDB taxonomy): Bacteria > Pseudomonadota > Alphaproteobacteria > Micropepsales > Micropepsaceae > Rhizomicrobium. The sequence continues at coordinate 7,606 of JAGWVX010000105.1, forward strand.
TCCTCCTTGAGGCCGGCGATCTTGGCGCGCGTCTCTTCACTCTGCGGGACTTCGCGCTCCAGCCGGTCGAGTTCCTCTTCCAGAGCCTTGATGTCGCTCAAGGTCGGGCGCTTCAGCGCCAGCCGCCGGCCGTGGGCGTTGCGCATAGTGCGCACGAGATTGATCTGCGTCGGCGAGCCCGAGGTGGTGATACCCGCGCGCTTCCAGACCGTATTCGGCGTTTCCTTGAGCATGGTCCGCACGAGGTTCGGCAGTTCGAGATCCTCGAAGAAGATGTCGAGCACCTCTTCCTGGCTCATCACGAATTCGAAGTCGTCCTCGCCTTCGGCGTAGTCGGCCGCTTCCTTGCCGCGCCCGCCACCCTCGCCGCTCTTGGGCTTCTTGACCTCGTCGCCGGGCGAGAACTCGCGATTGCCGGGCAGCACAAAATCGCGCTCGCCCGCCGTCTTGGGATCGAGACGGAACCGCGGCTCGCGCGTTCCCTTGGTCGATATCTTGACCTTTCGGTCCTTGCTGATGTCGGCGACGGCGGAGTCCTTGAGCGACTTCTGGACAGCCTCGCGAATCTGCGCGCGAGCACGTCGTAGAAAGCGCTGGCGGTTGGCGAGACTCTTGCCCTTCGGGTTAAGACGCCGGTCGATGAAATAGGTCATTTGGCGTCCTTCGGGGCTCGCTGCGCTCGCACCTCAGGATGACGAGAGCGGATGTCCGTCATGGTGAGGTGCGACCCCGAGCGGCGCGAGGGGAAGCCCCGAACCATGGTGTTATCCTGCCTTGTTGACGCGCATGTACCACTCGACGAGGCGGCGAACCTGCCGCGACGTGTAACCGCGCGCCAGCATCCGTTTGACGAATTCGTTGTGCTTGGTCTGCGTGTCGCTATCCTTCTTGGACTCGAAGCTGATGACGGGCAGCAGGTCTTCCACCTGGGTGAACATCCGCTTCTCGATCACCGAGCGGATTTTCTCATAGGCGGTCCAGGCCGGGTTCTTGCCGTCATGCTGGGCCCGGTAGCGCAGCGCGAATTTCACGACCTCGTTGCGGAAGTCCTTCGGGTTGGCGATGCCGGCCGGCTTCTCGATCTT
>JAGWVX010000106.1 GCA_018970685.1 Alphaproteobacteria bacterium
GAAGGCGCCGATCGAGGAGACGAAGTTCCAGCCCGCGAAGGCGTTGGGATAGTCCGCAATGCGCCGCGGCATGCCGGCCAGACCGAGGAAGTGCATCGGAAAGAAGGCCAGGTTGACGCCCACGAAGGTTACCCAGAAATGCGTCTTGGCCAACGTCTCATTGTAGGTGTAGCCGGTGAATTTCGGGAACCAGAAATACCAACCCGCGAAGATCGCGAAGACGGCGCCGAGCGACAGCACATAGTGGAAGTGCGCCACCACATAGTAGGTGTCCTGCAGCACGACATCGACGCCGGCATTGGCCAGCACGACGCCCGTCACGCCGCCGATAGTGAAGAGGAAGATGAAGCCGATCGCCCACAGCATCGGCGTTTTGAACTCGATGGAACCGCCCCACATGGTGGCGATCCAAGAGAACACCTTGATGCCAGTCGGCACCGCGATGACCATGGTGGCGAAGACGAAATAGGCCTTGGTGTCGACCGAGAGGCCTACCGTGTACATGTGGTGCGCCCAAACCAGGAAGCCGATGAAGCCGATCGCCACCATCGCGTAGGCCATGCCGAGATAACCAAATATGGGCTTTTTGGAGAAGGTCGAGACGATGTGACTGATCATGCCGAAGCCCGGCAGGATCAGGATGTAGACTTCGGGATGGCCGAAAAACCAGAACAGATGCTGGTAGAGAATCGGATCGCCGCCGCCGGCCGGGTTGAAGAACGCCGTGCCGAAATGGCGGTCGGCCAACAGCATGGTGATGGCGCCGGCCAGAACCGGCAACGACAGCAGCAGCAGGAAGGCCGTGACCAGGATCGACCAGACGAACAGCGGCATCTTGTGCAGGGTCATGCCCGGCGCGCGCATGTTGAGGATCGTGGTGATGAAGTTGATGGCGCCCAGGATCGACGAGGCGCCCGCGATGTGCAGCGCGAAGATCACGAAATCCATCGCCGGGCCGGGTGAGCCGTAGGTCGATAGCGGTGCGTACATCGTCCAGCCGCCGCCCATGCCGATGCCGCCGGAGTCGCCCTCCACGAACATGGAAGCGATCAGCAGCGCGAAGGAGAACGGCAACAGCCAGAAGGAAATATTGTTCATGCGCGGGAAGGCCATGTCCGGCGCGCCGATCATCATCGGCACCAGCCAGTTCCCGAAGCCGCCGATCATGGCGGGCATGATCATGAAAAAGATCATGATGATGCCGTGAGCGGATACGAAGACGTTGAAGGTGTGGGGACTATGGAAGACCTGCAAGCCCGGATACATCAGCTCCGCGCGCATCATCATCGACAGAAAGCCGCCGACGATGCCGGAGAAGATTGCAAACACAAGGTACATCGTGCCGATATCCTTGTGATTGGTTGAATAGACGTAGCGCCGCCAACCATGCGGATGTTCTTCGTGTACGTGGGCCATGTCCGCCATGTTGCTGTCCTTGATTATTTCGCCGCGACGCGAACCGCGTCGGGCTCGTCGTTTGCCGCGTATTTCTTCTTCGCTGCCTTGAGCCAGGTATGGTAGTCCGCCTCGCTCACGACCTTCACCTCAATCGGCATGAAGGCGTGGTTGGCGCCGCACAACTCGGAGCATTCGCCGTAATAGGTGCCGATCTTCGTCGCCTTGAACCAGGTGCGGTTGATGCGGCCGGGGATGGCGTCCATCTTTACGCCGAAGGCCGGAACGGCCCAGGAATGGATGACGTCGGCGCCCGTGGTGTCCACCTCGACCACCTTGTTCACCGGCACATAGACCGGATTGTCGACGCCCAGCAGCCGCGGCTCGCCCGCCTTCTTATCCTGCGCGGCCGTCAGCATGTAGGAATCGAACTGGAAGTTGCCGTCCTTCGGGAAGGCATAGGTCCAGAACCATTGCTTGCCGATAGCCTCGAAGGTGACGTCCGGCTTGGGGATGTCCGCCTCGAAATAAAGCAGCCGGAAAGACGGAATGGCGATCAGCACCAAGATGATCACCGGAATGCCGGTCCATGCCACTTCCAGCAGGGTGTTGTGGGAGGTCTTGCTGGGGACCGGGTTGGACCGCTGATTGTAGCGGATCATTACCCAGACCAGCAGTGCGGCGACAATAATGCAGATGGCGGTGGTGATGATGAGAAGCAGCTGGTGGAAATCTTCGATCTGCGCCATCACCGGGGATGCCGCAGCCTGCATATCCATTTCCCAGTCGTAAGGCGCGGCAACGGCCGTGCCGGTCCCGCCAAGAATGGCGGCAAGAGCGGCAACAGCGACAGCAGTCTTCTTGAGGAACATCGTCACCTCGTAAAAATACGGACTTGTGCGCGGCTCACGCCGCGCCGCCGGCGATTCTCAGGCAGTTTCCCAGATTCTATATGCGAATTAGAGGCGTTTAAGGACATAAAGTCCTGCGACCTTATGGCACGGGTACCGCCCCAATCCTTGCCCTGACGGCGTGGGCTTGTGCAAGCGGGGCTAAACGCCGATATGGTGGAAACAGACCGTTTGCGCGAATTTTCGTGTCCTTGAGCGGCAAAAATGGAGGTTCCAGTGGCTACCGATCTCTTCTTCTCCCGCTCTGGAATGGACCGCAGCCGTGTGCAGGCCAAGGTGGACGATGCCCTGAAAGGGGCCGATGACGGCGAACTGTACCTGGAATTCTGCCAAAGCGAATCATTTGCATTTGATGATGGGCGGTTGAAGGCGGCCAATTTCGATACAACTCAGGGTTTTGGCCTGCGCTCGGTATGCGGCGAAGCCACCGGCTACGCCCATGCCAATGAGCTGTCGGAGGAAGCCATCGCCAGGGCTGCGGAGACAGTGCAGGCCGTCGCGCGCGGGCATTCCGGCATCGCAGCTGGAGCCCCTGCCCGCACGAATGTGAAATTGTATTCGGACATCGACCCGCTGGGGTCGGCCGCGTTCGAACATAAAGTGAAGCTGCTCGAAGACGTGAATGCCTATGCGCGGAACAAGGATTCGCGGGTGCGCCAGGTGTCGTGCTCGCTGGCCGGCGAATGGCAGACCGTCGAGATCATCCGCGCCGGCGGCGAAACCTATCGCGATGTGCGCCCGCTGGTCCGGCTTTATGTATCGGTGGTGGCCGAAGAGAACGGCCGTCAGGAATCCGGCAGCTTCGGCGGCGGCGGGCGCAGCGGCTACGAAACCTACCTCGCGCCGGAATACTGGCAGGCCGCGATCGACGAGGCGCTGCGACAGGCACTGGTGAATCTTGCATCGGTGCCGGCGCCGGCCGGCGAGATGACGGTGGTGCTCGGTCCGGGCTGGCCCGGCATCTTGCTGCATGAGGCTATCGGCCACGGCCTCGAGGGCGACTTCAACCGCAAGAAGACCAGCGCCTTCTCGGGGCTGCTCGGCCAGCGCGTCGCGGCCTCCGGCGTGACGGTGGTCGACGACGGCACTATCGGCGGCCGGCGCGGTTCTCTTTCGATCGACGATGAAGGCACGCCGACCTCGCGCACCGTGCTGATCGAGGATGGAATCTTGAAGGGTTATATGCAGGACCGGCAGAACGCGCGACTGATGGGCATGGCGCCCACCGGCAACGGGCGGCGGCAATCTTATGCCAGCGCGATCATGCCGCGTATGACCAACACCTATATGCTCGGCGGCGACAAGACGCCGGAGGAAATCCTGGCCAGCGTGAAGAAAGGCATCTACGCCGTGAATTTCGGCGGCGGCCAGGTGGACATCACCAACGGCAAGTTCGTGTTCTCTTGCACCGAGGCCTATCTGGTGGAGGACGGCAAGGTCGGCGCGCCGATCAAGGGCGCGACGCTGATCGGCAACGGGCCGGATGCGCTGACGCGAGTTGCCATGATCGGCAATGACATGAAGCTGGACACCGGCATCGGCACCTGCGGCAAGAACGGACAAAGCGTGCCGGTGGGCGTCGGCCAGCCGACGTTGCGGCTCGACGCGTTGACGGTGGGAGGAACGGCGCAGGCCGCTTGAACGGGATGGACGACAAGCCCTGGTTCCGGCCAAAGGTCCTTGGTTACGGCGCCGGCCTGCCGATTTGCTGGCAAGGCTGGGCGACGGTGGCCGGATTTATCGGCGCGACGTTACTGGGGGCACAGTTGGCGATCACCTATCTGACCGGCGATCTGCGTCACATTGCATTGATCGCCGCCGTTGCGGTGCCGCTGGCAGTCGTGCTTTCGATCGTGCGTAAGAAGACGGAAGGCGGCTGGCATTGGCGTGACGGCTCTCATCTATAAAATCTGCCACAAAGCGGAATGGGCGCTGGCCGAGCGCGAAGGCATCTATGCGGGCTCGGCAAAGGACCGCGAAGACCACTTCATGCATTTCTCGACCGGCGAGCAGGTGATGGAGACGCTGAAGCGCCACTACGCCGGCGCCGGCGATCTGGTGCTGGTGGCGGTCGATCCGACGTCGCTCGGCACGGCGCTGAGATACGAGCCTTCGCGCGACGGCGCCCTGTTCCCGCATCTCTACGGCACGCTGCCGATGACGTTCGTGCAATGGATCAAACCGATATGCCGCGCGGACGACGGCTCGTTCGTCCTGCCGCGCGAATGCGTATGACCACACCGCCAGCGCGGCGGAAACGCCGCTTGGGCGGTTGCTTTCCCAGCGCACGGCGGAACCGCCGACGACGGACGACCGCATCGAACCTGCCGCGACATAACGCCGAGTTTGCACCGCTTCCGCATTAACCGCAGCCTGGCAGATGCGCGGATCAGCCATTAGATTGGCTGCGCCCCTTTCCTCCGGAGACGTGTTCATGCGTTACAGGCAACTCGGCAATACAGGCATGTTCGTGTCGGAAATCTGCCTCGGCACGATGACCTTTGGCGGCAAAGGATCGTTCTACGAAAAAGTGGGCAAGGTCGGCCTGAACGACGCGACCGCCATTGTCGCCAGGACGCTGGAGGCCGGCGTTAATTTCATCGACACGGCCGACGTTTATTCGCTGGGCCTGTCGGAAGAATTGCTGGGACACGCGCTGAAGGACATCGGCGTGCGGCGCTCGGACGTCGTCATCGCGACAAAAGGCTTCGGGCGCCTCGGCCCCGGCCCCAATGAGACCGGATCCAGCCGGGGACATTTGATGGACACCGTCGAGGAGAGCCTGAAGCGGCTGCAGACCGACCATATCGATCTCTACCAAATCCACGCACAGGACGTCGTGACGCCCGTCGAAGAGACAATGCGAGCGCTCGAGGACATGGTGCGGCGTGGAATGGTGCGGTACGTCGGCTGCTCCAACTGGCAGGCTTAGAAGATCATGCAGGCGCAGGGCATCGCCGACAAACGCGGCTGGGCGCGGCTTGAGACGGTTCAGGCCTATTACTCGCTCGCCGGGCGCGGTCTGGAGCGCGAAGTCATTCCCGCCGTCGAGGATCAGAAGATGGGCTTGATGGTGTGGAGCCCGCTGGCCGGCGGCATCCTGTCGGGAAAATTCGGGCCCAACAATACGCCGGAAGGCGCGCGCCGTGCGACCTTCGATTTCCCGCCGGTGGATCGGGATCGCGCTTGGCCGATCGTCGACGCATTGCGCGAAATCGGCAACGCCAAAGGCGCCAGCCCGGCGCGCGTCGCGCTGGCGTGGGTCCTTTCGAAACCGTTCGTCACCAGCGCGATCATCGGGGTCAAAACGCTGGAGCAGCTGGAAGACAATCTGGCGGCTTCGGACCTTGCCCTTACACCGGATGAGGTCAAGCGGCTGGACGATCTCAGCGCCCCGCCGTCGGAATTTCCGGGTTTCATGGTGACCCGCCAAAACACGGGACGCCGGCCGGACCAGAAATAATGCTATCGTATCTCCATGGAAACGGAGGGATCGATGAGAGCGGTACTTGTCATTGTGGGCATTGCGGCTTTGTTTGCAGGGCTGTTCTTCGCCGGCCAAGGACTGGGTTATATTCCCTGGCCGCGCACCAGCTTCATGGTGTCGGACATCCACTGGGCCTATTACGGCGCCGGAATCGCCCTGGTCGGCCTGGTGCTCAGCATCTCGGCGCTGAGGCGCGGCGGCTGACATCCGATATCGGCGGCTGCGCTGCAACGATGAGGAAACAGGAATGCGCAAAATGTTGTTCGTCCTTGCGCTCGCCGCAGTCGTCCCGGCCGCGGCGCAGGCCGCAAAAGACAAAGACGCAAAGACCTGGGTCGCCGTATGCATGGATGGGAAGGACGCCCAATACACGCAGATCGTCGGCGGCACCGGCTATTTCCACCTGGGCGACGACAACGGCTCCTATCAGACGCTTCGCTTGACGCAGACATTCTATGACGGCACGGCCGTATGCGGCGCAGTCGATACCAAACTGCCGCCGGGCACGACGCCGATCGGACAGGTCTGCGCCAACAAATCGCGCAACACGATCTATTTCAAATACCGCGAGGCAAAGGACACCGCTCTACCCGACGAAAAAGTGGGCGTTTTCTGCCAAGCGATGGTCACGGTGTACTGACGGCATCGCGCGCAGCACCGCGCGTCAGAGGAAGTTGTATTCGGTGAACGCGCGGTCGAGATCGCCGCGCCAGTCCTTGCGGTAGTTCTGCAGCAGCTCTTCGGCGCGCGTGTAACCTCGGTTGACCAGCTCCCGCAGCGGCACAAGGAAGCCCTCTTCCGTCATGCCGCCCGCATCTTCCGCCGCGCGGCGCCGGAGCCCTTCGGCGGAAATGTCGATCATGCGATGCGCAAGTTCCCAGACCGTGGTCGAGCGGAACGGCGTCTTGAAGGCGAGGCGCGGCGCGGCGTCGCGCATGGCCTGCCGCTCCTCCGCCGTCCAATCCTTGACCATGTCCCATGCCGCATCGAGCGAAGTCTGGTCGTAATAGATGCCGACCCACAGCGCCGGCAGGCTACAGATGCGCCTCCAAGTTCCGCCGTCCGCCCCGCGCATTTCCAGAAAACGCTTCAGCCGCGCTTCGGGAAAGATGGTGGTCAGGTGATCGGCCCAATCGGACAACTGAGGCTCAATGCCCTTCAGCTCCGGGATTTTGTGCGCCAGAAAATCGCGGAAGCTGCGCCCGGCGACGTCGATGTATTTGCCGTCGCGGTAGACGAAATACATCGGCACGTCGAGAGCGTAATCGACGTAACGCTCGAACGACATGCCCTCGTCGAACACCCAGGGCAGCATGCCCGCCCGATCGTTGTCGACGTCCGTCCAGACATGGCTGCGATACGATAGAAAACCGTTGGGCCTGCCCTCGCGGAACGGCGAATTGGCGAACAGCGCCGTCGCCACCGGTTGCAGGGCCAAGCCGACGCGGAACTTTTTGACCATGTCGGCTTCGGAGGAAAAATCGAGGTTCACCTGCACCGTGCAGGTACGGAACATCATCTCGAGCCCGTAACCGCCCACCTTGGACATATAGCGCCGCATGATCGCGTAACGCCCCTTGGGCATTTGGTGCGTTTCCGCCAACGTCCAGCTCGGCGCGAAGCCGCAGCCCAGCGCACCGGCGCCGATCTCGGCCGCCACTTCCCGGACCTGCTGCTGATGGGTGTTCACCTCGGCGCAGGTTTCGTGGACGGATCTCAGCGGCGCGCCGGAGAGTTCGAACTGGCCCCCGGGCTCCAGACTGATCGACGCGTTGTTCTGCGTCAGGCCGATGATGTTGTCGCCTTCGAGAATGGGCTCCCAGCCGAAGCGGCGCATGCCTTCGAGCAACACGCGGATCCCAGGCGTACCTTCGTACGGGAGCGGCTTGTGCGTCTTGAGGTCGTAGACGAACTTCTCGTGTTCCGTCCCGATGCGCCATTCGGATTTGGGCTTGCACCCGTCGGATAGGAACCGCACGAGATCGTCGCGCGATTCGATCGGGCCGCCTGCGGACTGCGGAATAGACATTCGTCACGAACCTTTTCCGGGCGGTTGCCCCTAAGCCATTGTGTTAACTGGACTGCGCTCGTACGCCCTGGCGTTATGTAGGCATGGCAGGCGGCTGCCACAAGTCAGAGCCAGTCGCCTTTGATCGCTTGCCAGATCGACAGGGCCGAAAGCGCCGCAGTGTCCGCCCGCAGGATACGCTTCCCTAAGGAAACGGCCGTGACAACGGGCTGTGCGCGCAAAGCGGTACGTTCCACCGGATCGAAGCCGCCTTCGGGACCGGTGAAAATGGCCCACGGACCGGATGGCGCCGCGGCCAGAGCCTCGGCAATCGGCGGCGCTTCGCCGGCTTCGTCACAGAAGAGAATGCGACGCTCACTCGGCCACGCCGCCAGCAGTTTGTCGAAGGATTGCGGTTCGCGGACTTCCGGAACGCTCAACCGTTCCGATTGCTCGGCGGCCTCGACGGCGTTGGCGTGCATGCGTTCGAGGTTCACACGCTGGACAATCGTCCGGCGGGTGACGACCGGCTGCAGCGCACGCACACCGAGTTCCGTCGCTTTCTGCGTCAGGTAGTCGGCGGGCGTCTTCTTGATCGGTGCGAAGACCAGCCAGAGATCGGGGACCTCCGTCTGCGGCGCGGTACGGCATTCGCATTCCAAAGTACAGCCGCGCTTGGCCGTCTCCGCGATCCGCGCCAGCCATTCGCCGTCGCGCCCGTTGAACAGGCTCACGCGATCGCCGGCTCTCGCCCGCATGACATGCAGGAGATAATGTGCCTGGCCGTCGTCGGGGGCGACGCGGGCGCCCTCGCCCAGCGCGGCTTTGACATAAAGGCGGACCTTGCCGCCGGGTTCCTTAAGGTCTTCGCCCATGACAC
>JAGWVX010000526.1 GCA_018970685.1 Alphaproteobacteria bacterium
TGGCGGCGCTTGCGCACGATCTTGCTCGGCTGATAGGTGCGCTTCATAACTGGTCTCCGGCCGGTTTTCCGCGAAAAGAGCGGGGTTTCTAAGCATTTGACCCAGGGCTGTCAATGCAAAGGCTAAACCCGGCGCGTATCTTGTTATTTGCCGCCCGGATAGGGCCTTATGCGGGACATGCGGGCTCCTTTTGGCGCGCGCCTGGGTGGGGCCTGGAGCCTTCTGGCTCACAGCCTATCGGGGCGGCTGCTGCTTTTGACGGTTCTTTATGTGCTGGCGAGCGAGGTGCTGATCTTCGTGCCGGCGATCGGTCTTTATGACCGCGAGCTGCTCGACGACCACATTCTATCGGCGGAACTGGCTATCTTACCCTTCACGGAACCTGGCGGACAGGATTTGTCCAGAAACCTCCGGGAAGAGCTTCTCCGGCACGCCAACGCCGACGCAGTCCTTCTCGAACGCCCCGACCAACGCGAGCTCTTTCTGGCCGGCAGCACTCCCGCCCGTATCGATCATACGATCGATCTGACCGCCGACTCCTTGACCGCGGACATGATGAACGGTCTCGACTGCCTGCTGTACGGCGGTAATCGCACGCTGCACGTCATCGCGCCAACCCGTATTCCGGGCGCAAAGACGATCGGCATCGTGCTCAACGAGGCGTCCGTCCGGAACTCGCTCTTGGTCTATGCCCGGCGTGTTATCGGTGCGGCGCTGTTCATTTCGCTGCTCAGCGCAACTCTGGTGTTCGCCAGCCTCTATTTCTTTCTGGTGCGTCCTATGCGGCGGATTACCCATGCCATGGTCGCGTTTCGCGAAAACCCCGAAGACGCCGGCCGCATTCTGCCGGTGTCGCATCGTGCCGGCGAAATCGGCTTGGCGGAGAACGAACTTGCCGCCATGCAGCGCGAGCTATACGGTTTTCTGCGGCAGCGCGCGCGCCTGGCGGCGCTCGGTTCTGCGGCAGCGCGCATCCAGCACGATCTGCGCAACATCCTCGCCAGCGCGCAGCTTGCCTCCGACCGGCTGGCGGCGAGCGACGATCCCACGGTCAAACGGCTGACCCCCAGCCTTGTGGTTTCGATCGACCGCGCCATCGCGCTCGCTACCAGCATGCTCAAATTCGGCCGCAGCGACGAGCCGCCGCCGCAACGCGCGGCGGTGCGGCTTCGCGATCTCGTGGACGAGGCGGCGCAAACGGCGCTGGAAGCGGCGTCGCCGGCGGACATCCGCTTCGACAATCACATTGCGCGCGATATCGATGTCGCTGCGGATCGCGAGCAGCTGTTCCGCGTGACGCTCAATCTCGTGCGCAACGCGGCGGAGGCTTTGTCGGCGCGCGATAATGGCGGGGTGATCACCGTGTCGGCGACGCGTGTGCACGATGGCGTCGCGATCGATGTCGCCGATGACGGTCCTGGCATTCCCGAAACCATCCGGGACAAACTGTTCCGGCCTTTTGTCTCCGCGGCGCGGGTCGGCGGCACGGGACTGGGGCTTGCCATCGCCCGTGATTTGGTGCGCGGCCATGGCGGCGAGTTGTCCCTCATTTCGACGAGCGCGCAGGGCACCGTCTTTCGAGTCGTCATTCCGGACAGGAGCTGAACATGGTGTGGGATCCCGGCACGTATCTTTCCTTCGAAGCCCAGCGCACGCGTCCAGCCGCGGAGCTGCTGGCGCGGG
>JAGWVX010000527.1 GCA_018970685.1 Alphaproteobacteria bacterium
CCTGAAGCAAAAGCTGCTGCGATGGGCGCTCGACCGTTAGCCCGGATTTGCGGCCACGCAACCCATGCGCAAGCGCCCGCGGAATTCCCCATCGCGCCCGTTGGTGCGATCCGGAAAGTTCTAGACAAGGTCGGTTGGCGCGCTGACGACGTGGATCTTTATGAAATCAACGAGGCCTTTGCGGTCGTCGTGATGATCGTACGACAAGCTCTCGGGTTGTCCGACGAGAAAGTCAATGTGCATGGCGGGGCGTGCGCCCTGGGCCATCCCATCGGAGCATCCGGTGCTCGCATTCTTGTTACGCTGCTGGCGGCTCTTGAGACATATAGCCTTCGCCGCGGCGTGGCTTCGCTCTGCATTGGCGGTGGAGAAGCTACAGCTATCGCCGTCGAACGCCTTTAACGAGCTGCAACAATGAACCTTCGAGACATTTCCGCGATTGTCAGTGGTGGCGCCTCCGGCCTAGGAGAGGTCACCGCTCGTGCCCTCAGGCGCGCTGGTGCCCATGTGGCCGTGTTGGACATCGACGGGCACAAGGTAGCCCGCGTGGCTGCGGACATCGACGGCGTTGGCATAACCTGTGATGTGACGGACAGTGCCGACACCGAAACAGCCGTCGCGAAGGCTTACGACCAAAACGGGTCAGCCCGAATCGTGGTGATGTGTGCTGGAATTGCGCCCGCAGGCAGAATCCTGGGTCGCGACGGCCCGATGGATCTCGCCTCATTCCGAAAAGTGATCGAGGTCAATCTCGTCGGAACCCTTAATCTCATGCGCCTCGCAGCCGCGCAAGCTTCTCTTTTGCCCCCAATGGAAGATGGCGAGCGGGCTGTGATGGTAACAACGGCTTCGATTGCGGCGTTCGATGGCCAGATCGGCCAAGCCGCTTATGCGGCCTCCAAAGCCAGTGTTGCGGGCCTGACCCTGCCCGCCGCACGGGAGTTTTCGTCTGCAGGCATCCGGGTCTGCTGTATTGCGCCCGGGATATTCGCAGCGCCCATGTTGCTTGGAATGCCCGACGACGTGCGACGGCAGCTGACCGACAGTGTACCATTTCCCAAGCGTCTGGGTCGCCCAGAAGAATTTGCAAAACTGGCTCTCGCCATCATCACCAATCCAATGCTGAACGGAGAAGTCATTCGCCTGGATGGTGCTCTGCGGATGGCGCCGCGGTGATCGGGGAGCAGGTCAAAAACAACAAAAAAGTTCAGGTGAGGTAGCGAACAGTCATGGCCCAACACACTAGTGTTGACCCAACAAAGCGCATTCAAGAATTGACCCATCTTTATGGCGCAAGGGATGTGAGCGTCGCCGCCCTTCTGTGCGACGGACATAATCCCCATGCGATAGCCTATCGTGTGATCGACGAGGACCTCTCATCGGTCGATGTCACATATGGGGAGTTACGCGAAAAGTCTGAGCGCTTGGCAGCCGGTTTTCGCTCCCTAGGCGTGAAACCTGGCGATCGCGTTGCGACCTTGATGGGCAAGAGTGTCGAGTATCTTGTCACCTTGCTGGCGATTTGGCGGCTCGGCGCGGTCCACGTCCCCTTGTTCACGGCCTTCGCCGCGCCGGCTGTGGCCGTGCGCTTAAAGGGAAGCGCTGCGAAGCTGGTGGTCAGCGATGGGCGCCAACTTTCAAAACTTGCGCAGACCGAAAAA
>JAGWVX010000528.1 GCA_018970685.1 Alphaproteobacteria bacterium
CGACCCGGCGATTGGCATCTTCGGGCCCCACCGTCAACCGCAAGCAATCGGGCAAGCGATAATTGCCGACCGCGCGCAGGATCAGCCCGCGCGCGCAAAGAAAACGATCCGCGTCGGCCGCCGTCTTTCCTTTGGTCTGCGGAAAATGGATGAGAATGAAGTTGCCGACGCTGTCGTCGACCCGCAGGCCGGTGGCGCGAATCGCCTCGGTCAACCAGGTCCGCCAACGCTCGTTATGCTCGACCGACCGTTCGACATGCCCGCGATCTTTCAATGCTGCAGCACCTGCCCGTTGCGCGGGAATAGAAACGTTGAACGGCCCACGGATGCGATTGAGCACGTCGGCGACCGAGGCCGGACAATATGCCCAGCCGATGCGTAACCCGGCAAGCCCATAAACCTTGGAGAAGGTCCGGGTCATCACGACATTGGGGAAATTCGCCACCATCTCGATGCCGGGCTCATAGTCGTTGCGTCGAACGAACTCGGTATAAGCCGCGTCGATTACCAGCAATGCCTGTGGCGGAAGGCCGGCATGGAGGCGACGAACTTCGTCGTGTCGCAGATAACTGCCCGTCGGGTTGTTCGGATTGGCGAGATAGACGAGCCTGGTCCTCGGCGTCACGCGCGACAGCATGGCGTCGACGTCGACGCACAGGTTATTTTCGGGTGCCGCGACGGGCACGGCGCTGTTGGCCAGCGCCGCGATACGGTAGACGATGAAGGCGTGTTCGCTAAACAAGACCTCGTCGCCGGGACGCAGATAGGCGTTGGCGAGCATGGTGAGAAGTTCGTCGGAACCGTTGCCGCAAACGATGCGCGATGCGTCCAATCCGTAGGCTTCGCCAATCGCCTCGCGCAAAATGCTCGCGCTGCCTTCCGGATAGACGGCGACATCTTTGGCCGCCTTCTCATAGGCGGCGAGTGCCAGCGAGCTCGGTCCCAATGCAGATTCGTTGGAAGACAGCTTGACGGGATTCGCCGCACCGCCGACCGATGCCCGCCCGCCGACATAAGGCGTAATATCGAGCACGCCGGGTTTGGGGATCGGGGTCACAACGCCTGCTCCTGTCTCTGCACCCCCTTGGAAGCCGGCAAAAAGCCAGTATTTCCAGGGGCAGCCTTGATAAAGCCCGGCGGCCGCAAAATCAAAGAAAGCCTTCGTGTTTCGTTGACATAGGGGATAGCTGGCCTTAGCAAACGCGGCTCCCAGGCGGGACGACCGGTCCAAGAGGTCTAGATGGGTCCAAAATTCCTGCGGCCGTTGTCAGCACCGGACGCGGAGAAAGGTCAGGCTGCTCATTTCGGGCCGGACGGTCCGTTGACGCTGGACGGCGGCCGCACGCTGGCGCCCTGGACGATCGCTTATATGACCTATGGCACGCCGAACGCGGCACGCTCGAACGCGGTGCTGGTCTGCCACGCGCTCACCGGCGACCAATTCGTCGCCAGCGCGCACCCGGTCACCGGCAAACCAGGCTGGTGGGAAACCATGGTCGGGCCCGGAAAACCGATCGACACGAACCGTTTCTTCGTGATCTGCGCCAACGTCATCGGCGGCTGCATGGGCTCAAGCGGGCCGGCGGAAATCGATCCGGCGACGGGAGAGCCTTACGGACTTTCCTTTCCGCTCGTCACCGTTCGCGACATGGTGCG
>JAGWVX010000107.1 GCA_018970685.1 Alphaproteobacteria bacterium
TCACCGCCTTTGCCGCCTATGTCAAGGCGCGCTGGGGCACGCCCTTGCCCGCCGGCGAGACGCTGAAGAACCTGCTGACCGAGATGGTGCTGGCGCCGGAGGTCTACAAGAAGATCGTCGGCATGCAGATGCTGGTGGAAGGCCTTGCCATGGGCGCCTTCGCCACGCTGTACCAAAAGTCGGCCGATCCGCTGATGGTCAAGCTGTGCCAGCTCGTCATGACCGACGAGGCGTTCCATCACAAGTTCGGCAAGATCTGGGCTGACCGCACGATTCCAAAGCTGACCCGCGATGAGCACAATCTGGTGGAAGACTGGGCTGCGCAATGCTTCCAGACACTGCTGTTCAATCTGATCAACCCCGACCAAATGAAGCAGGTCTACGACGACATCGGCATCGACTGGGAGGAGGCGCAGGCGGCGATCGTGGAAAGTTTCGGCGACGACCAGCGCCGCGAGCAAATGAAACAGTCGGCCAACATCTTCCGTGTGTTGATCAAGACACTGCTCAACGCCGGCATCATCACCGACCGCACCCGCGCGTATTACGCCATGTATGTCGACATGGACGAGTTGAAGCAAGAAGGCGTCCGCATGATCGGCGACGACATCGCAGAGGAAGGCATCCGCTACCTGCAATCCATCAATTTCGGCGACGCCGCCAAGAGCAAATCGCTGCTGGCGGCGGAATAACCGGACAAAGCGAATTTTCCGGCCGGACGGTTCTTTTGGACCGCCCATTTGCTTTATGCTCGCGCCATGTCCGCCACAGCTGCAGACGTCGCCCGCGGTGTCAGCCGCTTTTTGATCCAGGAGGGTTTCAGCCCGATCCTGGAATTCACCCTGGCCAACGGCCGCCGGCTGGACGTGGCCGCACTCGGCCCCGACGGCACCCTGCTGGGAGTGGAAATCAAGGTGGCGCTTCCGGACTTGAAGGGCGATCAGAAGTGGCCGGAATATTTGGACTTCTGCGAGCTTTTTTATTTCGCGATACCGCTCGATTTTCCCGATGAACATGTTCCGGCAACCGCCGGCCTGATCGTAGCCGACCGCTATGGCGGCGCCATCGTGCGTCCGTCGCCGCGGGCCGCGCTGCATGCCAGCCGGAGAAAGGCCGTGACGCTCAGCTTCGCCAAGGTTGCGGCGGAGCGGCTGGCAAATATTCTGGAAACAACCGATGGTCTCTAAACCCCAATTCGAAAAAATCGCCTTGTCCTTTCCCGGCGCGGTACGGAAACCGTCTTACGGCAAGCCGTCTATTCTCATCGCAAAGAAATTCTTCACCCGGCTGCGCGACGAAGACAATTCGCTGGTGCTGATCGTGGGGTCCATCGACGAACGCGATATGCTGCTCGACGTGGACCCCGACATGTTCCACATCACCGCCCACTATAAGGATTATCCGGCCGTGCTGGCGCGGTTAGCCAAAATCGACGCCAAGACGTTGCGGGGAATGCTGACGCAATATTGGCGGCGAATTGCGCCCAAGAGGTTTTTGAAAGACGGCGACGACGCGACGGCGTCTTCGAGCGCCGGTGCGAAACGGCCCGGAAAAAAGCCGCGAAAAGGCGCAGCCTCCCCCCGACCGCGAGGGGAGAAAAAAGCGCGCCGGTGAATTAGCGCGGGCTGCGCTTCGCCAGGATGCGCTGCAGCGTACGGCGGTGCATGTTGAGGCGACGCGCCGTCTCCGACACGTTGTGGCCGCAGAGTTCATAGACCCGCTGGATATGTTCCCAGCGTACGCGATCCGCCGACATCGGATTCTCCGGCGGTTTCGGCTTGGAGCCCGGCGCGGCCATCAGCGCCGCCGTGATGTCGTCCGCGTCCGCCGGCTTGGGCAGATAGTCGATGGCTCCATATTTCACCGCGGCGACGGCCGTCGCGATATTGCCGAAGCCCGTCAGAACCACGACGCGGCTGTCGGGGCGCACGCCGTGTAGGGTTTCGAGAACATCGAGCCCGTTGCCGTCCTCCAGTTTGAGATCGACCACGGCGTAGGCCGGGGGCGCTTCCTTGGCGCGGGCTTTGCCGTCCGTCACGCCTTCGGCGATCGTCACCGCGAAGCCGCGCGCTTCCATGGCCCGTGCCAGACGCTCGCGCAGCGGGCGGTCGTCTTCTACAATCAGCAGAGTTTTGTCTTCTTGCAGCATATTCATTGTCGTCATCCTTGCGTTGTGCAGCTAGGCGCGGTCCTACCGGCCTTTAGTCCTCCGATGCCCTGGAGGGTGAAGTATCTCCATCGATTTCACCGCGTAACCACGACACGCTGACGCGCGCGCCGCCGCCTGCCGGATTGACGGCCTTGACCGTTCCGCCTGTCTGTTCCAGCAGAGTCTTCGCGATGAAGAATCCCAATCCCATGCCTTCGCGCTTGCCCATCGGCGCGGTCGGCGGGCCCATCTCGGTGTCGCCCAAGGCGTGATCTCCGGGCCGCGAGGTGATGTAAGGTTCGCCGATCCGCTCGATGATGTCCGGAGAAAATCCCGGGCCGTCGTCTTCCACCGTAACGCGCAGCGCCGCCGGGCTCCAGCTGGCTTCCACGCGCACGCGAGAACGGGCGAAGTCGGCGGCATTCTCGATAATGTTGCCGAGACCGTGCAGCAGCTCGGGCGCGCGCCAAACTTGCGGCTGCGGCTCATTACGATTGGCGGGGGCCGCCGCAATGACAATCTCCAGATCGTCGCCGCGATAGGTGTCGGCGATATCGTCGAGCAGCGCACAAATCGGCAGACGCGCCGTGGCGCCCAGCAATCCCTCTTCCGGCCGCGCCAGCCGCATGAGGATCATGCGGCAGCGTTCGGCCTGTCCCCGCAGCAGGCGAACGTCCTCGGCTTCCGGCGAACCGGGCGGCATGACGCGCTCAAGCTCATGGGCGACCACGGCGATGGTGCCGAGCGGGCTGCCGAGTTCGTGCGCCGCCGCGGTGGCGAGCGCGCCCAGCGCGGACATGCGCTGTTCTCGCGCCAGGGCGAGCTGCGTGGCGGCGAGACCGGCGGACATGCGTGCGCCTTCGCTGGCGATCCGCCAAGCGTAGACGGAGGTGAACCCGATGCCGAGCACCAGCGAGGTCCACAGTCCCGCCTGATACAATTGCGGCAGCACAAGATGATCGGTGGAAGACCACGGCAGCGGATCGTGCGCGACCGAGATCACCGACGCGGCGGTCAGCGCGATGGCGCCCAGAATGAGCGTGTTGCCGAGATTCAGAGTCGACGCCGCGATGACGACGGGCGCGATGAACATCAGGGCGAACGGATTGGCGATACCGCCGGTGAGATAGAGCAGCGCCGCCAGCTGCAGCACGTCATAAGCGAGATAGACCGTCGCTTCGCGGTTCGTGAGACGGTGGCTCGGCGGATAGCGCAGCGACAGAACGATGTTGAGGCCGGCACTGAACAATACGCAGGCGAGGCATTGCGTCAGCGGCAGCGGATAGCCGAAACCGAAATAGACGACGAACAATGCCGTCGTCTGTCCGCCCGTCGCCATCCAGCGCAGATTCGACAACGTCCGCAAACGCACGCGCCCTCTGACTGCAGACGCTCTTGCCGCCGGCAAGACTTGCGCACGTTCCGATCGTGTTTCCGCGGGCGTCATTCTTGCAATCCTGCCGTCGATGCACCACGCTTCGTTTTGCATGCTTGCACCAGCAATACTATCAATCAAATCTCAGGCAAGCCGTGGGCTCACAATACGTAATGATCCGTACCCCTCTCTCCATCACCCCTTATCTTCTGGCCGCCGTCGTGGTTGCCGGCGGTTTTTTATGGCACGAAGGTGACATCGCGGCGGTCCGTATCCAGACCCAAGGCGTGGCGGCCATCGGCGGCCCCTTCCTGTTGACCGACCAGTATGGAGTTTCCCGGAAATCCGCGGATTTCCGCGGCCGCTTCATGCTGGTCTATTTCGGTTATACGTATTGTCCCGATGTCTGTCCGACCACGCTGGCGGTGATCGCCGACGCGCTTGGTAAATTGGGTAAATCGGCCGATCGCGTGGCGCCGATCTTCATCACCGTCGATCCGGAACGCGATACGCCGGGCGTGTTGAAAGCGTATCTGAAATCGTTCGACCCGCGCTTCATCGGGCTGACGGGCAGCCCGAAAGCCATCGCCAAGGCGGCGTGGGAATACCACGTCTATTATCGAAAGCGTCCGCTGGCGGGCGGCGGCTATTCCCTGGATCACTCCAGCCAGATCTACCTGATGGGACCGGACGGCAAGTTCATAGCCAATTACGATGAAACACTGGGGCCGGACGGCTTGGCGGCCGCGTTGCGCAAATATCTTTAGACGTTCGGAGACGGCAGGCCTCGCTGTGAAGCGGCGGCAATGAGCGTGTTCCGCATCAGGCAGATGATCGTCATCGCGCCGACGCCGCCGGGGACCGGCGTGATGTAGCCGGCGACTTTGGCGGCTTCGTCGTAGTCGACGTCGCCGACCAGTTTCGCCTTCCCTTCGCCTGCATCCACCCGGTTGATGCCGACATCGATCACCGTGGCACCCGGCTTGACCCAATCGCCCTTCACGAACAGCGGGCGGCCGATGGCCGCCACCAGGATGTCGGCACGGCGCGCCAGCGCGGGCAGATCGCGCGTTTTCGAATGCGCCATGGTGACGGTGGCGTTGGCGGCCAGCAGAAGCTGCGCCGCAGGTTTGCCGAACAGCAGCGAACGGCCGATCACCAGCGCATCCATACCGGCGATCTCGCCCAGCGTCGCCTTGAGCAGGATCATCACGCCTGCCGGCGTGCAGGACACCAGCTTGGCGCGGCCGCCGAGCAGCAGGCCGGCATTGGTCGGCGTCAGCGCGTCGACGTCCTTGGCCGGGTCCAGCGTGTCGAGCATCGCTTCTTCGCGGATCTGTTTGGGAAGCGGCAGTTGCACTAATATTCCGTGTACGGAATTATCGGCATTGAGCGCGCGTACTTCGGCCAGAACCTCGGCTTCGGCCGCCGTGCCGGGCAAGCGGCGATGCACCGATTTGAAGCCGATCGCTTCGGCGGTCTTGTTCTTGTTGCGGACATAAACCTCGCTGGCCGGATCGTCTCCCACCAGAACCGTTGCAAGGCCGGGCACCAGGCCATGCTCGGACTTGTACCGCGCCGTCTCCTCGGCCAACCGCGTGCGCAGCGCCGCTGCGTGAAATTTTCCGTCGATCACGGCTGCATTCATGATGCCTCTCCCAAAGCTTCAAGACGGGCTGCAAGCACTCGGCCGTCGCCCGCGATGTCGATCCTCTTCAACCGTGCCGATGCGCCGGCTGCGATACGTACTGCGGATTTGGGCACATCGAGCGTCTCTGCGAGCAACGAGATCAACGCCGCGTTGGCCTTGCCGTCCTCCGGCGCGGTGCGCACCCTTGCCTTGAGATAGACGGCGCCGTCGGCGCCCGTCGCCCAGCCTTCCACCGCATCGCGCCCGCCTTTCGGCGTCAGACGCAGATTCACGCTGACGCCCCCGCTGTTGCCACGGACACGCGCCGTCATCACCCCTGCATCGCGAAGCGGAAGGCGATCCAGAGCACCACCCGCTGCAGAAACCAGATGCCGATCAGGACGAAAATCGGCGAAATGTCGATGCCGCTGAAAACCGGTATGACCCGGCGCACCTGGCGGAACACGGGTTCGGTCAGCGCGTCCAGCAACCGAACGATGCTGCGGACGATATTGTTGTGGAGATTGATGACGTTGAAGGCAATCAGCCAACTGGCCACCACGGCGGCGATCACCACCCACCAATAGAGATCGAGCAAGTAAAGGATCAGCTGCGAGATAGGGTCGAGCATCGGAATCGGGCGCTCCGGGAAGGACGGCCTGCGTTTTGCCAGCCTAGGCGGGCGGCCGCAAGGTGTGCGCTTGACAGGTTTGGGGGGCACTTCCTAGATACCGCCCCCATGCCCGGCGCCACTCCTCGCGATCTTGCCGGGCGCCAAGCTTGGCTTGGGGCTGTAGCTCAGTTGGGAGAGCGCCTCGTTCGCAATGAGGAGGCCAGCGGTTCGATTCCGCTCAGCTCCACCAGGCTTCGCCTGCACCGCGCAGGCGCCGCCTGGCGGGCCGAAGTATTGAAGCCGGCCTCTGCCCCTCGTTTTCCCGTATATCGCACCCGCCATACCGTCTTGCTCTGATCGTCGGGGAAGGGCCGGCCGGTGCGCAAAGCGACATTGGGCCCGCCGTCGAGAAGCAAAATCTAGCTTTTCCGGTCGCGGGTTACCGTTCAACCCGTCCGGCGCTAACCATCGCTTTACCATACCAGGCTAAACCAGCAGGGCTTCGCGAAGGCCAGAATCATGCGCCGCTCGGCAATACTTGCTTTCTTTGTGGCATTTTCGCTTGCCTTGCCGGCGTCCGCCGCCAGCGACAAGAAATCGCCGGTGCACAAAATCACGCAATCGCCCAGCTACGTGATGATCGACCCGATTTATACGACGATCATGGACGGCGATAAGATCGTCGGCTTGTTGATGATCGGCATCGGTTTGGACATTCCCAACGCGAATCTGCGCGCCCAGGCCGATCACGCGATGCCGGTGCTGCGCGACGTTTATGTTCGCAACCTGATGGAATTCACCGCAACGTCGGTGAGACCGTGGCGCCAGCCGGACGTCACTGCCATCGCGGACCGCCTGCAACGCGTCACGGACCGGATACTCCGCCGCAAGGGCGCGCGCATCCTGCTGGCGCAAGTGGCGATGCGTCTTACAAAATAAGCGGCGGCAACGGCTTCACATGGCGGAAATGCCGCCGTCGACCTTCAATTCCGCGCCGGTGACGAATTTGGATTCGTCGCTCGCAAGATATAGCACGGCATAGGCAATGTCGTCCGGCTCGCCGATGCGGCCGAGCGGAATCTGGCGCGCCAGCTTGGCATAAGCTTCATCTTTTCCGTAGCGCACTACCAGCGGATCGAGGATCGGCGTCGCGATGAACACGGGGTGCACCGAGTTGGAGCGGATGTTGTAGCCTTTCTTGGCGCAATGCAGCGCCACCGACTTCGACAGAAGCCGCACGGCTGCCTTCGCCGAATTGTAAGCCGCCATGTTGTAACCGGCGACGATCCCGGCAATGGAAGAAATGTTGACGATGGAACCGCCGAGCGGCGTATCTTGCACGGTCCTCGCAATCAAGGCGACGGCGTGCTTGCAGCCGAGGAATACGCCGTCGAGATCGACGGCGTGCACGCGGCGCCATTCTTCCATTGTGATCTGCTCGAGATCCTTGGTCAGGCCGATGCCGGCATTGTTGACCAGGACGTGGAGGCCGCCGAAGGCATGCTCCACACCAGCGAGCACGCGCTGCCAATTCTCTTCGCTGGTTACGTCGTGAGCAAAAGCCGCGGCCGTACCGGACCGCTCGGCGTTGATCGACTCGGCGACCATCGCCGCGCCTTGCGCATTGATATCCGTCAGCGCGACACGCGCGCCTTCCTTTGCCAGCAAACGCGCCGTGGCCTCGCCCAAACCCTGAGCGGCGCCTGTAATCAGTGCGATTTTCCCCGCAACCCGTCCCGTCATGTCGTCCTCACGCGCTCTGCAGATAACGCACGAGGCGCAGCACCAGGGGCCGCGGCGAAAACGGCACCGACCATGCCATAAAAGCATTTCTTAAGCCCGCGATCTTCACCCGCCGATTGGCCTTGAACGCGCGATGGCCAAGCCGGGCGACTTTCGCCGCCGACATCTGTCCCATGCGCAACAATCGAACCTTGTCCGTGCCGGCACGCACGTGAAAATCGCTTTCGGTGGCACCCGGGCACAGGCAGGAAACATAGACGCCGGTGCCGCGCGCCTCCTCCCACAAAGCCTCGCTGAAGGAAAGGACGAATGCCTTCGAAGCGTAATAGATCGCCATGAACGGACCCGGCTGGAACGCGGCGGTAGACGCAACATTGAGCACGCCGCCGTATCCATTTTTCAGCATGCGCGGCCAATAGACATGGGTCAGCTCGACCAGCGCCCGGATGTTGAGGTCGATCATGCCGAGTTGCGCCTTTAGATCGGTGGCAGCGAAAGACCCGGCATCGCCATACCCCGCGTTGTTCACCAGCACGTCGACAGGGCGGTCCCCGAGGCGTTCGGCCAGGGCGGCGCCCGCCCCGACCGCCCCCAGGTCGCAAGCCGCAACCGCTACTTGGACGCGGTACCGCTTCCCAAGATCGTCGGCGGCGACCTGCAGCTTGTCGGCCGACCGCGCGACGAGAATGAGGTCGTAGCCGTCTTTGGCGAAGCAGCGGGCAAGCTCGAGCCCGATCCCGCCGCTTGCGCCGGTGACCAACGCAGTCAGACCGCTGCCTTTTTGCTTGCGTGCCATGCGAACTCCTTGCCGGTGCTGAAGCCTAGAAGGTTGCATCGTCCGTCCTCAAGCCCGCCGTGTTCGAGAGTTTTGAAAGCTGACCAAACGGATTCACGCCTTTTTCAGCGGCGCCTAGCGATAGCGCCAGCGTGACCGGCCGCCGGCGGATACCCGGTGTCCGGCGGGCCGGGAAC
>JAGWVX010000529.1 GCA_018970685.1 Alphaproteobacteria bacterium
CAGGTGCTGACCAATTCGCTGCACATCGTCAGCGCGCTGCTGCAGCAGCA
The DNA here is from genome assembly GCA_018970685.1 of Alphaproteobacteria bacterium. GTDB lineage: Bacteria > Pseudomonadota > Alphaproteobacteria > Micropepsales > Micropepsaceae > Rhizomicrobium. The sequence goes on from JAGWVX010000529.1 coordinate 51, forward strand.
GAACACCGGCATCACCATCACCGGCGGGGTGGTGTTCCGCGAGCAGAACATTGTGCTCGATCCGTTCGAGGATGTGGAGGCGCGCATCTTCCACGCCTCGCGCATGTTCATGGGCACCGCCGCGGTGACGCGCCACGGGCTAATGCAGAGCGACGTCATCCTGATCCAGGCCGAGCGCAAATTGCTGGCCCAGGCCGAAGAAGTGGTGGTGCTGGTGGATTCGAGCAAATTCACCGCTTCCGCCGGGCATCTGCTCTGCGATCTCTCGCGCGTGCACATGCTGATCACCGACGACAAGATCGACGACACCTCGGCCAAAATGGTCGAGGCGCACGGCGTCAAGCTGATCGTGGTGGATGTCTAGCGTGCGCTCGATAATTCCTTGGACTGACGTCAGCGGCCGCTTCGCCAGGCGCGACGATCAGGCCGCCTATACGCCCAGCCGATGATCGCGGCCTCTATTCAAGACTATCGCGAATTGGCGCGCACGAGATTGCCGCGCTTCTTGTTCGAATATGCAGACGGCGGCGCCTATGCCGAAGAAACGCTTCGCCGCAATGTGACCGATCTCAGATCCGTTGTGCTCAAGCAGCGTGTCTTGCGCGATGTCAGCGCAATAGAGCTTTCGACCCGACTTTTGGGGATGAAATTCGCGCTGCCGGTGGCCCTCGGCCCCATCGGACTAGCCGGTATGTATGCCCGGCGGGGCGAAGTTCAGGCGGCGCGAGCCGCTGAGGCGAAAGGTGTTCCCTTCACGTTATCGACCGTCGGCGCCTGCTCCATCGGCGAAGTCTGCGCAGGCGCGAAAAAGCCGTTTTGGTTTCAGCTTTATATGATGCGCGACCGCGCCTTTATGCGCGATCTTCTTGCACTCGCGGACGAGGCCAAATGCTCCGCGTTGGTCTTCACCGTCGACATGCCGATCCCGGGTACGCGCTACCGAGACTACCATTCCGGGCTTGCGGGAGCGGCGGGCTGGCAGGGCCAGATACGGCACGTACTGCAAGCCATGATACGGCCGGGTTGGGCTTGGGATGTCGGCGTCCTCGGAGGGCCGCACACTTTAGGTAATGTCGCACCAATACTGCGCGGCAAAACTGGGATCGAAGATTTCTTCGCGTGGATGCGCGCTAATTTCGACCCTAGCGTGACGTGGGACGACCTCGCCTGGGTGCGCGATTCGTGGAAGGGGCCTCTAATCGTCAAGGGCGTGCTCGATCCCGAAGACGCGAATATGGCGGCGAAGATCGGCGCCGACGGGATCGTGGTTTCCAACCATGGCGGAAGACAGCTTGACGGCGTTCTCGCGACGGCGCGGGCGTTGCCGGCGATTGCTGAGCGTCTCCGCGGCTCTAAGCTTGTCATATTCGCTGATGGCGGCGTGCGCTCGGGCCTTGACGTAGTGCGCATGCTGGCGCTCGGTGCCCAGGCGGTTCTGCTTGGCCGCGCCTGGATCTACGCCCTAGGCGCAAGCGGCCAGGGAGGCGTGGAGCATGTTTTGGACTTGATCGAAAGCGAGATGCGAGTGGCGATGGCGCTCACGGGGATCACCAGAGTTTGCGATATAAACAGCGAGATTCTTGCTTGAA
>JAGWVX010000108.1 GCA_018970685.1 Alphaproteobacteria bacterium
GGCACGGGCGGTTCGATCACGGGCGACATCGTGGACAATGGCTCGCTGAAAGCGGACCGCTCGGACACGCTGACGCTCTCCGGCGCCATCTCCGGCACGGGCGCGTTCACGCAAATGGGTACCGGCACGACGATCTTCACGGGCGCCGATTCCTATGGCGGCGGGACCACTGTCGCAGCCGGTACCTTGCAGATCGGCAATGGCGGCACGACGGGCTCGGTGTCGGGCAACATCGCGGACAACAGTCAGGTCGTCATCGATCTCTCAAGCAACGCAAGCTATAGCGGTGTGATTTCCGGTACCGGCGGCCTGGCCCAGTCGGGAACCGGCACGTTCACGCTGACCGGCACGAATACCTATACCGGCGCGACGACGGTCAATGCCGGCACACTCTCGGTGAACGGCTCGATCACATCCTCCAGCGGGGTTACGGTCGCCAATGGCGGCACGCTGGGCGGCACCGGGACGGTGCCGGGCACGACGGTCGCCAACGGGGGCACGCTCGCTGCGGGCAATTCGATCGGTACGTTGCATATCAACGGGAACCTGACGCTTTCCACAGGCTCGACCGTCAACACGGAATTGTCGACGTCGAGCGCCGACGAAATCATTGTGACGGGCACGGCCGGCATCGCCGGGCACCTGATCTTGACCTCGACCTCGGCGAGCTACACGGCAGGCGCCAAGTACACGATCGTCAATTCGGGCGGCGCGTTGAGCGGCACGTTCGGCGACGTGGTCTTCAGCGGCAGCTTCGGTGCCACCCTGCCGACGGTCAGCTACGACGCGAACGACATATTCGTGACCATGGCCGCCGTTACGCAGATCGCTTGGAGTGCCACTCCGGGCACCTCGGACTGGAATACGGGTTCCAACTGGGTTACCGGCACGGTGCCGACCGCCACCGACATCGCGATGTTCAACGCCTCGACGAAGACATCGGTCGATATCCAGCAAGCCAACACCAAGATCGGCGAGATGCTGTTCAATGCCGGCGCGCCGGCCTACACGTTCAACGTCGCCGGCACGGCCGCGGGCGCATCCTCGCTCGTGATCGGCGGTAACGGCATCGTCGATTCCTCCGGCAACGCGCCGAGCTTCATGGTTTGGGGCGTCGCCGGCGATACGGGTACGCTCGAATTCGACAACAGCGCCTCGGCGGGCGATGCCACGATCACGGCCAACAGCTTCGGGACCGTGATGTTCACGGGGATGACCGATGCTTCCGGCGCCAAACTGACAACCGGCACGGGCGGCACGGTCGACATCTCCGGAATTTCCACGGCGAGCTTCAATGCCGGCTCGATCGCCGGTTCGGGATCGTTCGTCCTGGGTTCCAAGATGCTGAGCGTCGGCAGCTTGAACACCAGCACGATGGTGAGCGGAGTGATCTCCGGTACGGGCAGCCTGATGAAGGTCGGCACGGGCACGCTGACGCTGACGGGCGCAAATACCTACACCGGCGGCACGACCGTGAACGGTGGCGCATTGCAGATCGGTGCGGGCGGCACGAGTGGCTCGGTCACCGGCAACATCGCCGACAACGGTCAGCTCATCTTCGACCGGTCGGATGCCGTAAGTTTTGGCGGCGTGATCTCGGGGACGGGCACCTTCGCCCAGATGGGCGGCGGCACGACCATTTTGACGGCAATGAACACGTACACCGGCGCAACAACGGTAATGGCGGGAACGCTGCAGGTCGATGGCTCAATCGTGCCTTCCGGCAGCGTGCTCGTGAATGCCGGGGGGACCTTGCAAGGCAGCGGCGCCGTCGCATCGGTTACGGTCGCTAGCGGCGGCACGCTGTCTCCAGGTGCCGGCATGGGCAATGTCGGACATCTCTCGGTTTCAGGCAACGCCACTCTGGGCACCGGCTCGAATCTGCAGATCGATACCGGCGCCAACGGTACGGACATGTTGAGCGTTTCCGGTACTCTAAATATTGGCGGCACCGCGACGTTCGACGCCTATTCCACGCCGCACTACGGCGACAGTGCCATATTCGCATCCGCCAGCGCGATCAACGGATCGTTTGGCAGCGTACCCGACACACTATCGGGCGTGCTCTATCCCTCCGTCAGCGTCATGAAAACCGCGACCGGTCAAGACCTTGTCGTGACCATAGATGCGGGAAGTTTTCTCACCGAACTCGCGGGGGCGAGCCAGGACGTCAAGACGATTGGTGCAGCGCTCGACGCCGCGCGTGGGCTGCATTATTCCGATCTCAAAGCGATCTACGATTCGGTCGATACGCTTTCAGACGGACCGCTGACGACTGCCTTAACAGACCTTGTGCCCAGCAACGCGCGCACATTGCCGCAAATCTCCGCTCTCCAGATGGGCGCCTTCGACACGCTCATCTCGGACCACCTAGCCGACTTCAGCAATGGTTCGGCCAGCTCCGGCATGACGGCTTTCCGCGTTGATACCGGCGCCCTGAACTTGGCGCTGCAAAATACCAACCCCGGAACGGAAGCGAGCAATATGCTGGCCGCGGCCGTCAGGGCGGGCGATGTGCAGAACATGCAGCCAATCGCGCCAACGCCTGCCGAGGGGGGCGATGCGGCCGATTTTGGCAAAGGCCTCAGCGGCTTCCTGGTAGGCTCTTCCCTGGATGGTTCTGTGGCGGCGGGCGGCGGCCAAAAAGCCAAGGCCAACGGTTACCTGATCGCTGCGGGTCTGGATTACCAAGTAAACACGCAATTGGTGGTCGGTGCGGCGCTTTCCTACGCCAACAGCAGTGAGAAAATGTCCGCTGCGCAGACAAGATCGCACGCCATTCAGGGCGTTGTTTATGGACACTATTCGGGCAATGGCTGGTTTGCCAACGGCTTTGCCGGAACGTCAGGGCAGCACTTCACAACCGCTCGAACGGTTGTGACCGGCGGCACGACGTTCAATCTCACCGGCCAGACCAACGGCGCAACGCCGACGGTCGGCGCTTCCGTGGGCATCCCGTTCGTCGAATCCGGGTTCACCATAGCACCCGCCGCCGGGTTGCAATGGCAGGATGCCTCGACGGATGGATACACGGAGACGGGAGGCGCCGCGGCGATGACGTATCAGAACTTCTCGCGGAGCTCCGTGTTGGGGAACATCGGTTTCGATGCGTCGGGCAACGTGCCGGTCGGTACGGTCAGCATCGAGCCGATGCTCCATGCCTACCTTGTACACGATTTCGACTCAACCGCCGGGACCATTACAGGTGCTTTCGTGCAAGCGCCGAATGCAACCATGGCCTTCGCTCTGGCGCAGAAGAGCACGACGTGGGTTGAGTTGGGTATCGGGGCCGAAATGGCGGTCGGAAACAACACGAACGTCAGCGTTCATTACGATGCGACGGCAGGTCGGTCAGACCTCTTCTCCGGCGCCTGGACGGGACAGTTGAATGTTCAATTCTAAATGTGCGGAGTTGCCCGATATGCCAGGCGGGCGATCATCGCTCGGAAGGGTTCGCTGCATTCGGAGCTGAGTTCATGGTCGTTCGGGTTCTGAGGCCGTATTAAGGTGTACCTGCGGCACGTTCGTGCCGATCTGAATATGACCTGCTCCCCGGTTTCTGGACCACGGCAGCCATTTCAAACCTGCGACATTCCGGCAATATTGACAGCGCTTACCAATAAGCTATGATATGGATGGTAACCTCCCGAAACGCAGTCATCGCGATCGCGTTTTCGATTCACTGCCATGGCCAGGCGCGTGTCGCCTTTGCTTGGTCATGTTTCCCTGCAGAAGACTTGGGCGGCTCGTCCTGCGAGCCGCCCCGTTTTTTCACGGCATGGCGCCGCAAGCGTCGGCCCAGAGCCGCGCTATGGCTCCGAGAGCGGCCGCGTCCTCCTGGTCGAAACGCCCAAAGGACGGACTGTCGAGATCAAGCACGCCGACGACGCGGCCGTGTTTGGTCAGCGGCACGGCAAGTTCGGAGTTGGATGCCGTGTCGCAGGCAATATGGCCGGCGAAGGCATGCACGTCGGAAACAATGATCGTTTCGGCGCGCGCCGCGGCCGTCCCGCAAACGCCCTTTCCCATGGCAATGCGCACGCAGGCCGGCTTGCCCTGAAATGGTCCGAGCACCAGTTCGCCATCCTTCAGGAGATAGAATCCCGCCCAGTTGAGATCCGGTACGGCTTGCCAAATCAGCGCCGACAAATTGGCGGCATTGGCGATCAGGTCCCGTTCGCCGTCGAACAAACCGCGCGCCTGACGCAACAGTTCGTCGTAGAGTTCGCACTTCTTCATTCCGCGCCATCCCGTACGTGAACGACGGCCCAACGGTCCGCGTACAGCCTGTGCCAGCCTGCCATCGCGTCCATCGCGCCGACGGCCGGATTGCCGGCCGCGAAAATCGTCCAGCGCACGTGATATTTGGCGAGCGCCGCCGCCAGCAGGGCTTTGTCCGGATGGATCATTTGCAGATAGCGGCCGATGAACTTCCCGCCATAGAGTTCCGCACGACTATCGATGAACGGCCGTACGTCGTTAAAGATCAGATAGCCGCCGAAAGCGTAGTCGTTCAACACCGGCGTATGCACGAGCGAGGCCGGGACGCTGGCGAAAGCCGTGGCCGGCGTCGTGATGCCGTCGCCGCGATTGAGCGGCAACGATAAGCGCAGAGCACTCAGTCCCATGAAAATCACAGCGAAGACCGCAGCCGTCACAAAACCGTTGCGAGGCGCGTCCGTGCGCGGCGCGGCCTTCAGCGCAGCGGCAAGCGGCTCGGCCAGAATCAGCGGTCCCACGACGGCAACGAGCATTTGGTGCCGCACATGCGCCAGCGCCATGTAAAGGAGGACGAGAAGGATGACGATACGTAGAGGCTTCACCGTCGCGCCGCGTGATAGCAAAACGTAAAGCGCGGCCGCTACGGCAAAGCCCAAAGGTTGGAAAGTCTGGAAATTAGCCGGCGCCCACTCGCTGATCAGATTGAGGTCCGGCATTGCCATCAGACGGAACGGCAGGATCAGACCCTCGATTCCGAAAGGCGTCATCAAAGCCGCCAGCAACGCGAGAATGGCGAACAGCGCCCAGCGCTCCATGGTACGCGTACGCGTCTTGTCGTCTTCCCACACGGCTTCCAGCGCGAAGGGAACGATCAACACGAGCCCGATCAGAAAGCTGGCGTGCAGGTTGGCCCACAGCGCCATGCCTGGCAGCAGTTTCCACGAAGGCGCCCGCCCTTCCGCGCGGGCGAACAGCAGGCCGGCCGTCCAGATTTCCAGCAATGGCAAGGCCAAAAGATGCGGCCGGGCAAGAAGACTTCCCGCGGCGCAGGCCAGCGACAGCACCAGCGTGACGACCAGGCTCAAGCCGCTCAGGCGGTACGACAGATGCCGCGCCAGCAATCCGGCCGTGAGCGCCGCCGCGGCGCCCGACAAAAGCAACACGCCGCCCCATCCCGCGCCGACATAGGCCAGCGCTATGAAGATTTCGGCCAGCCACTCATGGGTTTGCCAAGGATGACCGCCAAAGGTGTAGGAAAACGGATCGATACGCAGCACGGCCTGGTTGTCGATCATCCAGCGCCCGGCTGCGATATGCCAGTAGGTGTCGGAGTCGTTCAGGACGGCCGGCGTGAACAGCACGATGGCAAAGACTATAACCGCCGCCCAAAGGGCGATGGCGCGTACGTTCCACAGGGATTTCGGCAAGGACAGCGCCAAGAGTCCGCCCGCTCAGGAAAAGCGCCCACTGCCTACGCGGTCGCCTTCGGAGAATCAAGAATTGTCGGGTTTGAAAATCAGCGCCGCCCCATTGGTGCAGAAGCGCAAACCGTGCGGCTGCGGCCCGTCGGCGAAGACATGGCCGAGATGGCCTCCGCAGTTGAGGCAGTGGATTTCCGTCCGCACCATGAAATGGCTCTTGTCGACGGAGGTGCCGATCGCGCCCTTGTGCGGCTCGGTGAAGCTCGGCCAGCCCGAGCCGCTGTCGTATTTATGCGTCGAATCGAACAACGCCGCGCCGCAGCCGGCGCAAACATAACTGCCTTGTCGTTTCTCGTGGTTGAGCGCGCTGGTGCCGACGGGCTCGGTGCCGTGTTCGCGCAGCACGTGATATTGCTCCTTGCTGAGCGCCGCGCGCCATTCGTCGTTGCTCTTGGCGACGGAAAACTTCCCATCCGGCTGTTTGGCCATGATGCGCCTCAGCCGTCGGCGTCGGCGATGACTTGGCGCAGCGTGGCGCTCAGCCGCCCTTTGTTGGCGAAATCCCAATTGCCTCCATAGCCGATGTCGTCGACGCGCCAGCCGTTCGGCGTCAGCACGAGATAGATGGTGTCGGTCCAGCGGGTCGCCGGATTGTGTTTGTCGTCATAGATCAGATCGACGGCGCAGCGTGCCTGCTTCGCATCGCCGTTGCAGACGCCGACTTTGTAGGAAGTTGCGCCTTCGAACAGCGATGAAAAAAGATCGCCTTCGATGAGAGGCGGCGAATCCTTGTTCGCCTTGTTGAACTTCGTTTCCGCGGCATCGCCCTCGACGAGAAGCCGATGCAGCGCTGGCGAAAGAAACGGCGCCAGCTTGGCAAGGCGCGCTTCGTTTGGGATGCCGTCGGACGGATGGAACGTCGAATAGGCTCCGTAAAAGCCGTTCGCCGCCTGGGCCGGGCTCGTCGGCTCGCCAGCGTTTGCGATGCCCGCCGCAAGCATCGTCACCCCCAATGCCAATAGCCGCGGCGTCTTCATGAGCGTTCCTTCAGCAGATCGCGGATTTCGCGCAGCAGCACGACGTCCTCGGGCGGAGGCGGAGCCGCGGCGGTTTCAGACGCTTTCGGCGTAAACAGCCGGTTGAGTTGCCGCACCATCAGGAACAACACAAAGGCGACAATCAGAAAGCTGATCACCGCATTCAGGAACAGTCCGTAGTTGATGGTGATAGCGCCGGCCTTGGCGGCTTCGGCCAGCGTGGCGTAGCTGCCGCCTTTCAAGACAAGGAAGAAATTCGAGAAGTCGATGCCGCCGGTGATCCAGCCGATGGGCGGCGTGATCACGTCTTTGACCAGCGAATTGACAACGCTTGTGAACGCGGCGCCGACGATCACGCCGACCGCAAGGTCGACGACGTTGCCGCGCATGGCGAACTTTTTGAATTCTTCGAGCATGATCCCGCTGGCCTATCCTAGAAATTGTACGCTCTGTCCAGTCACTCGTCGCCTGGAACGTGTTGTCCGCGGCGCCTATTCGCGTGGCGAGAACGGGACCGTCAAGGTTTTGGATCGTAGCATCGTCACGATCGGCCATCCGAGACTGCCGCCGGCAACCGCCTCCGGTGTGTTGGCGCATTTATCGAAAATATATGGGTCGCCGTCGGTAAAGCCCTGCAAGACTTCCAGCACCCTACCCAGGACGATGAGCCCGAGCACCGGCCAAAACGCCGACCCGCGGACGCTCACGGTCAGCGTCGTGAAGCTGGCAAACCAGAAATAAATCATGAAATGCAATATCTTACCCAATACCTGAGCGAACATTTGGGGGTCGTGAGGCGTCCGTTCCCCCAGGCCATAAGCAAGGCTGCCGGCCAAAAGAGATACAACGCCGGCATCCGGCTCGCCTTCATAAGCCTCTGTATCCACATGAAGAACGCCCCCGCACGCAGTCATTCGGGCGCCATGATGCGCCGGATTATGGCGGAACCGCGTTAAACCTTCGCCGCGCCTTGCAAAAACCCGCGCCTTCCGTATAAGACGCGCCTTCTTTCGAGCCGCCCGGCGAAAGGGCATGCCGTGGCGGCTCCAAATGGTCCATGGCCGGTGCATCACCTCGAGCTTGTCGAAGGGGATCCGGCCACCCAGAAACGAAAAGGAGACCGAAATGCCCAAGATGAAGACCAAGTCGGGCGCCAAAAAGCGCTTCAAATTCACGGCCAAGGGCAAGATCAAGACGGGTCAGACCGGCAAGCGCCATCGCCTGATCTCGAACTCGCCCGCGCGCACCCGCGATCTGCGCGGCACGGCGGTGCTTTCCGAATCCGAAACCCAGCGCGTGAAGCGCTGGATGCCGTACGCGTAAGGAGGCCGCACCATGTCACGAGCCCCCCGCGCCGTACCGTCCCACGCCCGCCGCAAGCGTGTCTTCAAAGCCGCCAAAGGCTTCTACGGCCGCCGCAAGAACACGATCACCTCGGCCAACGCCGCCGTCGATCGTTCGCTGCAGCACAACTATATCGGCCGCAAGGAGAAGAAGCGGAACTTCCGCGCGCTTTGGATCCAGCGCATCAACGCCGGCTGCCGCGAACACGGCATCACCTACAGCCGATTTATCAGCGGGCTCGCGAAGGCGGGCATCGAGATCGACCGCAAGGTCCTCTCCGATCTCGCCACGCACGAGCCCGAGGCCTTCAAGGCCCTGGTGGATCAGGCCGGCGCCGCGAACGCGTAAGCCGCGAATCCACCTCTCTGCAACAATCGTCATCCCCGGCCTTGTGCCGG
>JAGWVX010000530.1 GCA_018970685.1 Alphaproteobacteria bacterium
CAATTGACATCTTTGATCCCTCACGGAGCCAAGATGTTGGTCGATTTCGGCAGTGGGGCCGGGTTTCCGGGCCTGGTGCTGGCGGTGCTGCTGGAAGGGCGGGTCAAGGTCACGCTGTTCGAGGCGACCCGCAAGAAGGCGGAGTTCCTGCGCGCGGCTGCCGAGCGACTCGGCGTCAAGGTGCACATCAGCAACGAGCGTATCGAACACGCCGTCGTGGAACGGCCCTTTGACGCGATCACCTCGCGCGCCTGTGCGAGCCTGACCGTACTGCTTGATTATGCACAACGTTTCGCGGGACCCGAGACGATCTGCCTGTTCCCGAAGGGAGAAAACGCAGACGCCGAATTGACCGAGGCACGCCGATCCTGGAGGATCGATCTCCAGCGGCACCCAAGCTTGACGTCTCCGTTCGGGGTCATCCTGGAGATCCGAAAGTTCCACCATGTCCGAACCAAGCGCAAAAAGCCCAAATAACGGACCCAGGGTGTTGGTCATCGCCAACCAGAAAGGCGGCGTGGGCAAAACCACGACCGCGATCAATCTGGGCACGGCGCTGGCGGCGGTGGGCGAGCCGACGCTGCTGATCGACATCGACCCGCAGGGCAACGCGTCCACGGGACTCGGCATCCCGCGCAGCGAACGCAAGATCACCACCTATGACGTCTTGATGGGGCAGGCGAAGCTGGCCGACGCGGTGGTGGCGACGCGCATCCCGAAATTGTCGCTGGTGCCGTCGACCGTCGATCTGTCGGGCGCCGAGCTGGAGCTGATCGACGTCGACCGGCGTAACCACCGGCTCAAGGAAGCGCTGGCGGAATATTCCGCATACGGACTATCTCCGTTCTCCTATGTGCTGATCGATTGCCCGCCGTCGCTCACCCTGCTCACCGTCAACGCGATGGTGGCGGCCGACGCGGTGGTGGTGCCGCTGCAATGCGAATTCTTCGCGCTCGAAGGATTGAGCCAGCTGCTGAAGACGATCGATCTGGTGCGCGCCAATCTGAACGCGTCGCTGGAAATCCAAGGCATCGTGCTGACCATGTTCGACAAGCGCAACAAGCTGTCGGATCAGGTCGCCGCCGATGTGCGCGAGAATATGGGCACGATGGTCTACAACACGGTGGTGCCGAGAAACGTACGTATTTCCGAAGCGCCGAGCCACGGCCTGCCCGCGCTGGTCTACGACCTCAAATGTCCCGGCAGCCAAGCGTATATCAAGTTGGCGGGCGAACTTATTCAACGCGAACGGATGCGGGCGGCCGCATGAGTGCGGAGGCACAGAAGATCTTGGCAGACGATCGCCCGCGCGGCTTGGGCCGCGGACTTTCCGCTCTGATCGGCGAAGAAGCGGTGCCGACGCGCGGCGAAGCGCAAGCGCGGCCGGCGCGCACGGTGCCGATCGCGTTTCTGAAGCCCAACCGTTTCCAGCCGCGCAAACGGTTCGCGGAAGACGATCTCAACGATCTCGTCCAGTCGATCAAGGCCAAGGGCATCCTGCAGCCGATCCTGGTGCGCCCCATAGCCGGGCAGGCCAACGCCTACGAGATCGTCGCCGGCGAACGGCGCTGGCGCGCGGCACAACTCGCCAAGCTGCACGACGTGCCGGTGGTGGTGCGCGAGATGAACGACGGCGA
>JAGWVX010000109.1 GCA_018970685.1 Alphaproteobacteria bacterium
GCGAAGGACATGGCCAAAGCCGCCTTCGAAATCAGCGAGACCTTCGACGCCCCGCTTCTGCTTCGCGTCACCACGCGCATCTGCCACTCCAAAAGTCTGGTGACGCCGGGCGAGCGAAAGAACACGCCGCGCCGCCTGCACCCCTTGGATATGACGAAATTCGATTTGGTTCCGGCGCTGGCGCGGCGGCAGCGCGCCAAGCTCGAGGTCAAGCTCCGGAAGCTCGCGGAATTCTCCGAGACCTGTGCGTTCAATCGGGTCGAATGGAACGGCCAAAGGATCGGCATCGTCACCTCCGGCATAAGTTATCAATATGCCCGCGAGGTGTTCGGCGACACGGCGTCCTATTTGAAGCTCGGCTTCACCTATCCTCTGCCCAAGCAAAAGATCCGCGATTTCGCCTCGCGGATCGACACGCTTTACGTCATCGAGGAACTCGAACCCTATCTCGAGAATCAGATCAGGCAGCTTGGCATTTCCTGCATCGGCAAGGACAAGATCCCCAATATGTACGAACTCGATCCGGGGATCGTCGCCAAATCGCTGCTCGGCGCCGAGAACCCGGTCATCCGCTGCGACGCAAGCGCGGTGCCGCCGCGGCCGCCCGTGCTGTGCGCCGGCTGTCCGCATCGCGGCTTCTTCTATGAGCTCGGCAAGATCGCGCATCGGCACGATGTCATCATCTCGGGCGACATCGGCTGCTACGCGCTGGGCGGCAACGATCCGCTCGACGCAATCGATCTGTGCATCTGCATGGGTGCGGCGCCAAGCATGGCGCACGGCGCACAGAAGGTCTTCAACAAGTTCGGCGAGACTACGCGCGTCGTCGCCACCATCGGCGACTCGACCTTCTTTCACACCGGCATCCCGTCGCTGATCAATGCCGTCTACAACAAGTCGAACACGATCACCTGCATCCTGGACAATCGTACCACCGGCATGACCGGGCAACAGGACAACCCTGGCAGCGGCGTCACCTTGCAGGGCGAACCCACCAAGGATATCGACATCGAGGCCGTGGTGCGCGCGCTTGGCGTAGATCATGTCCGCGTCGTCAATCCGATGGATCTGCCCAAGGTGCAGGACGCTCTGGCATGGGCCTTCGGCCTTGACGGGCCGTCGGTCATCGTCGCCAGATGGCCGTGCGTCCTGAAGACGTTCGACAGCGATGAACGCAACGAATACGTCCACAAGTTCAAATCCATGGCGATCGTCGACGAAGAATGCGGCGGCTGCGGCCGCTGTCTGAATCTCGGTTGCCCCGCTTTGTCTTTCGACCGTCTGACCGGCAAAGCGAGTATCGATGCGAGCGCCTGTAACGGTTGCGGGCTCTGCGCTCAGGTTTGCAAATGGAGCGCGGTCGTGAACGGGGAGTTGCATCATGCGTGACACGACCAGCCTGATGCTTGTCGGCGTCGGCGGCCAGGGGACGGTTTTGGTCACCTCGATCCTTTCCAAAGGGCTCGTCGCCGCCGGGCACGACGTGAAGATGGCCGAAGTGCACGGGATGGCCCAGCGCGGCGGCAGTGTCAGCACGCAGGTGCGTTACGGCGATGTCGTTCATTCGCCGATCGTGGGGAAGGGCGGCGCCGACGTGCTCGCGGCCTTCGAAACGATGGAAGCGTTGCGCTGGCTCGAATTCGTCAAACCCGGCGGCAAGGTCGTCGTCAACGATTGCCGCATTCCGTCCGCACCGATCCTGACGGGCCAACAGACTTACCCCGAGGGCATCATCGAGATCCTGAAGTCGAAAGTCGACACCACCGCGATCCGGGCCGCGGACGTCGCCGAGCAGATCGGCGACCCGCGCGTGGTGAATCTGGTGCTGTTCGGCGCTTTGGTCGAAGCGATCGGCCTGACCTACATCGATTGGGAACCGGTGATCGCTTCGACGGTGAAAAAGTCCTTCGTCGATCTCAACCTCGCCGCTTATCGCGCCGGCCGCAGGGTCGTGGCGCATCCCGAAAAGGAGCTATCAAGATGACGCTCTCGCCCAAGCCGGGCGTGCTCGACATCGCGCCCTATGTCGGCGGACGCGCGGCCGTTTCCGGCGTCGCCGATTCGATCAAGCTTTCCTCCAACGAATCGGCGCTGGGGCCCAGCCTCAAGGCGCGGCAAGCTTATGCGGAGGCGGTCGGTTCCATGCCGATCTATCCGGAAGGCTCGGCGCAGATGCTGCGCGAAGCGATCGGGGAAACGCATGGCCTGGATCCGGCCCGTATCGTTTGCGGCAACGGCTCCAACGAACTTCTCTCCCTGCTGGCGGATGCTTATCTGCGCCCGGGCGACGAGGTGCTGTTCACGGAATACGCCTTTATCGTCTATCGGCTGGCGGCGTTGGCGAACTGCAGCACGCCGGTGGCGGCGCCGGAGAAAGATTTCCGCGCCGACGTCGATGCCTTGCTGGCGCGCGTGACGCCAAAAACGCGCCTTGTCTATCTCGCCAATCCGAACAACCCGACGGGCACCTATCTCACGCCTGGCGAGGTGCGCCGTCTGCACGCCGGACTGTCCGCCGACACCCTGCTGGTGATCGACGTCGCCTATGCGGAATATGTCCGGCGCGACGACTACGAGAACGGCATGGACATGGCGGCGCGGCTGCCGAACGTCGTCGTGACGCGCACCTTCTCGAAGGTCTATGCGCTGGCGGGGCTTCGCGTCGGCTGGGCCTATTGTCCGCCGCCGGTCGCCGACGTGCTTCATCGAATCCGCGATCCGTTCAATGTGTCGGTTCCGGCGCAATGCGCCGCCGCGGCCGCGCTCAAAGACCGCGAACATGTCCGCCGTTCCGTCGAACATAACGAACGCTGGCGGGCATGGACCACGGACGCCGTCCGAGCGGCGGGCCTCGCGGTGGGCGACAGTGTCGGAAACTTCATCCTGATACGCTTTCCGCATATGCCGGGCAGGACAGCCGCCGATGCGGACCGCTTCTTGTGCGAACGCGGGCTGGTCCTGCGCGGTGTCGCCAATTACGGGCTGGCCGATTGCCTGCGTCTCACCATCGGTCCAGAAACGGCCAACCGCAGGGTCGCAGCGGCGCTTGCGGAATTCATGGCGCGATGAAAGGTTAAGACGGCGGCGCCGAGCGACCCCGTGCTTCTCTGCCGCGAACGGCACTTGCCTGCGCCGGCTTTGCCTTAGCCTGCGTTCAGCGCCGCCGGACCTGCACGACGACATCGATACGCTTGATCTCGGTCTCAGGTGGCGACGATCTCGGGAGTCTGATTTCGAATTCCGGATCGACGATATCGATCAAGGTGTCGTCATCCTCGCAGTAGAAGTGCTGGTGATCGGTCGTGTTGGTGTCGAAATAACTGTGCGTCGGATTCACGACCACCTCTCGCAGCAGTCCGGCCTTGGTGAATTGGTGCAGCGTGTTGTAGATGGTCGCAAGCGAGACTCTGGCGCCATTGGCGGCGGCTTCGGCGTGCAGCGCGTCCGCAGTCAGGTGGCGGTGGCCGCCGTGGAACAACAATTCTGCGAGTTCGGCGCGCTGGCGCGTGGGTCTCAGTTTTGCCTGACGCAACCGCACCGTTGCGATTTCGCTCATGGGTTCGTGCAGCTTTCTCTTGGACATCGCGTCGACCCTTTGTGAATAAGAATTATTTTATTCTTCGGCGGGCGCATGACCTTGATTTAAATCAATTCGCGAAGGACAGACGTTGGCGGGCGCGCCGGCCTCGCAGGGCCGCAGAGCACCGTGATGCGGGGTCACCCAAGGCCGTTATCGCCTGCTTTTTTGGGTAGTCCGGCCGTGATTTGGGGGACGCCAATTCCAGACAACGCCCTACGAACCGAAAATGCGTTGGCCGAAATCCGTAAGCGCGTCGAGCCATCCGGTGAGGTGGGCCAGAACGGACGGTGCGAAGCCGGCGATGAAGACGCCGAACGCCAGCTTGCGGATATCGCGCCAGCGGACGCGCATGCCTTCGAGCTTCTGGTTTAGCCAGCGGTCCACCTTTTCCTGCCGTTCGGGGTCGCTCTTCCACTGCTCGTGCATGTCGCGCTTCAGCCGGTGAAACGCCCAGGCGATGGCGGCCACCAGAACGGTCTGGATGACGAGATCGGTGATGAACTGGATGCGGCCGCCATGGCCCAGCGTCAGCGGGTATTCCACCAGCTGGTACAGAAGAAAGAGGAGATAGAAGAAAAGCACCTTGCGCGCTTGCCGATTGTTCTCCTCCGTCGCCCCGTCTTCGGCGGACAGCGGCGAAGCTTCCATCATCTGGCGGTAGAAGGCGCGCGCACCTCTGGTGTTGAAGGGCAAGGTCAGCAGAATGAAGACCGCAAAGGCCAGCAGTCCCGGCACCCAGTTGCTTCGCACGCGCTCCGAATATTCCGAAACTCTTTCGAAGTCCTGCCGGTGGCTGCGGTACGTATTGGTGAGCTTCTTGAAGTCGCCCGCAAGCGTCGGCGGGGCGGCTGGCGGGACGGGGGACGCGGCGACCGCATTCGCTTGGGGAGGATGGCTTGCCGGCGCCGCGACGGCACCCACGGCCAAACCAGCGGCTAACACAACGACAAGCGCCAAGATCGGCACGCGCATCGCCCACCCCCCGTTTTTCTCGATGGTACTCCGTCGCAGGAAGGGGCGCCACGCAGGACCGGCCCCTTTGGAATGGCTGCCTGCCGGCACCGGAAAGGCCGCAGCAGGGCACCGATAAGGCTTTGATTTTCCAGAGATCGATGGTGGGCGCGACAGGGATTGAACCTGTGACCCCTCCCGTGTGAAGGGAGTGCTCTCCCGCTGAGCTACGCGCCCCCGTGCCGGGGGAAAGGGCTATAGAGCCCTCGCCCGACAAGCGTCAAGCTGGCCTTTCAGCCGTTCCCAGAAGCCGCTTCGCCACAGCCGGAATCTCGCGAAAATCATCGACCACGGCGTCGGCCCCCAGCGTTCTGGCCGGCTCCGGCGTATAGCCGTAGGAGACCAGCACGACCGGCGCGCCGCCGTTGCGCGCCGTTGTCACGTCGGTCACCGAATCGCCGATCATCAGCGCGCCGGCGCCCGGCCCGCCGACCTCCCGCACCACATCCTCGAAGATGCGCGCGTCCGGCTTGGTGTAAGGCATGCGTCCCTGCCCGAAGATGGTGACGAAATAGGTGTCGAGCCGGAGCTTCGACAGCAGCAGCAGCGTCATTTCATGCGGTTTGTTGGTGAGCACGCCCATGCGCACGCCCTCGGCGCGAAACCTATCCAGGGTGTCCTCGACGCCGGGATAGATGCGGCTGCCGTCCGCGATGTGATCCCGATAGTGATCCAGAAACACATCGACCAGCCGTTCGATCCGCTCCGCATCGACGGGGTGGCCGGTCATCTTGAAGGCCGCGGCCATCAGGTTCCGGGCGCCGAATCCCACCAGATGGCGCAGGGCGTCGATGTCCATCGGGCGGCGCCCCTCGTGCACCAGTACGGCATTGAGGGCGCCCAGCAGATCGGGGGCGGTATCGACAAGGGTGCCGTCGAGGTCGAATATTAAGGCAGGGGTCATGCGGGGTTAACGAATCCTGAGAGGATGGCAACATAGCGTCGTAAATCGTCACTTTACCCTTATGGCATGGCAGATTATCGAACAAGAATGATGCGCGCAGGAATCATCTTAGCCGCCGGGCAGGGGACGCGGATGAAATCCGCGACGCCCAAAGTTATGCATACGGTCGCCGGCTTGCCGATCCTCGGCCACGTGATCGCCGCCATGCGCGCGTCGGGCGTCGGGCGCATCGTCGTCGTCACCCATAAGGAAGGCGACGAGGTCCGCGCCTTCGCCGCCAAGCTCGGCGCTACGTCGGTGATCCAGGAAAAGCAGCTCGGCACCGGGCACGCCGCCGCGTCCGCCGCGTCGGCGCTCGCCGACTTTTCCGGCGCGCTGATCGTCACCTATGGCGACATGCCGATGCTGACCGCCGCGACCTTCGAGGCGTCGTTCGCGGCACAGGCCAGGACCGGGATGACGATGGTCGGTTTCCGTCCCGGGGACCCGGCCGCTTACGGCCGCATGATCCTGGACGGGCAGGGCCTGCTCGACCGCATTGTGGAGTTCAAAGATGCGAGCGCCGAGGAGCGCGCCGTCGCCCTGTGCAACGCCGGCATCCTCGCCGCGGACGCGAAAAACTTCTTCCGCTGGGCCGCCAAGATCGAGAACGACAACAAGCAGGGCGAATATTATCTGACCGACGTGCCGTCCTTCGCCAAAGCGGAGGGCGTCCGTTGTTCCGTCGTCGAAGCCGACGAGGTCGAGATGATGGGCGTCAACAGCCGCGCCGAATTGGCCGCCGCCGAAGCCGCGATGCAGGCGCGCTTGCGGACCCGTGCGCTGGCCAACGCCGTCGGCATGATCGCCCCCGACACCGTCTATCTTTCCCATGACACGGTGCTCGAAACCGATTGTCAGATCGAACCGTTCGTCGTCTTTGCGCCGGGTGTGACCGTGCGCTCCGGCGCGCGCATCCGCGCCTTCAGTCATCTCGAAGGGGCCGAGGTCGGCGCCGGCGCTGTCGTGGGCCCCTATGCGCGGCTGCGTCCGGGCGCCGTTCTGGAAGAAGACGTGCATGTCGGCAATTTCGTCGAGGTGAAGAACGCTCTTGTTGAAAAGGGCGCCAAGGCGAACCATCTCACCTATCTCGGCGATGCGCGTGTCGGCGCGGGCGCCAACATCGGCGCGGGCACCATCACCTGCAATTACGACGGCTTCGAGAAGCACAAGACCGACATCGGCGCCGGCGCCTTTATCGGCTCCGATACGGCGCTGGTGGCGCCGGTGAAAGTCGGTCCTGGCGCGATCACGGGCGCGGGCTCGGTCATCACGAAAGACGTGGCGGCCGGCGCGCTGGCCGTGACCCGTGCCGAGCAAAAGGAAATCTCCGGCTGGGCGGACAAGTTCCGCGAGCGGAAGCGGGCGGCGAAGGCCGCCAAAGCGAAGGACAAGTAAGATGTGCGGTATCGTCGGCATCGCGGGCACCAAGGATTGCGCGCCGGTCATCCTCGATGCGCTGAAGCGGCTGGAGTATCGCGGTTATGATTCCGCGGGCATCGCCACCCTGGTGGACGGCCGGATCGAGCGCCGGCGCGCGCCCGGTAAGCTCGTCAAGCTGGGCGAAGCGCTGGCGAAGCATCCGCTGGCCGGTCATACCGGCATCGGTCATACCCGCTGGGCCACGCACGGCAAGCCGTCCGAGATCAACGCCCATCCCCACGCCAGCGCCCGCGTCGCCGTCGTCCATAACGGCATCATCGAGAATTTCCGCGAGCTGCGCGCCGAACTTGCCGCCAAGGGCCACAAGTTCGAATCCGAGACCGATACCGAGGTTTGCGCCCATCTGGTCACCGACTATCTCGACCAGGGTAAGACGCCCGAGGAAGCGGCGAAGGCCGCGGTGAAGCGGCTGACCGGTGCTTATGCGCTGGCGATGATCTTCAAAGGCGAAGAGGGCCTGTTGATCGGCGCGCGCATGGGCAGCCCTCTGGCCGTCGGTTACGGCAAGCACGAGGCCTATCTCGGCTCCGACGCCTTCGCGCTGGCGCCGTTCACCAACCGCGTCGCCTATCTCGACGACGGCGACGTCGCCGTGGTGCGCGGGTCGGAGGTTGCGATCTTCAACGCCGTCGGCCGCCGCGCCAATCGCGAGATCAAGATCACCTCGGCCACGGCCGGCTTGGTCGACAAGGCCGGTCACCGTCATTTCATGGCCAAGGAAATCCACGAGCAGCCGGAAGTCATCGCTCATACGCTCGCCCATTACGTCGATGCTACGGGACCCAGCGTGCACCTTGCCGACGCAAAGCTAGAGAAAGCCTTCGCCGCGGCCTCGCGTCTGACGATCTCGGCCTGCGGCACCGCCTATTACGCGGGCTTGGTCGGCAAATACTGGTTCGAGAAGCTGGCGCGCTTGCCGGTGGAAATCGATGTGGCGTCGGAATTGCGCTACCGCGAGCCGGTCTATCCGAAAGACGGCCTGGCGCTGTTCGTTTCGCAATCCGGCGAGACGGCCGATACCCTGGCGGCGCTGCGCGATGCCAAAGCGCAAGGACAAACCACGCTCGCCATCGTCAATGTGCCGGAAAGTTCCATTGCGCGCGAAGCCGACATCGTGCTGCCGACCTTCGCCGGCCCCGAAATCGGCGTCGCATCGACCAAGGCCTTCACCTGCCAATTGGCGGCACTTGCCTCGCTCGCCGTCGCGGCGGCGCGTGCCCGCAACACACTCGATGCGGCGGGCGAGAAGAAGCTCTGCGCGGCGCTGCTGGAAACGCCGCGCCACATCGTCGAGTTCCTCAAACAGGAACCGAAGTTCGACGCGCTTGGCCAGGACGTCGCCAAGGCGCGCGACGTGCTTTATCTCGGCCGCGGGCCGAGCTATCCGCTGGCGCTGGAAGG
>JAGWVX010000531.1 GCA_018970685.1 Alphaproteobacteria bacterium
GCAAAAAGTTAATTCGGGCCGGGGTCCTCGCGGGTAGATTGTAACGCTATGGCTTGACCGGCGCGCCCACCGCCCTTATGAGAGCGCCTCTTTCGTGCTTTGCCAAGGATTTCGCCTATGTCCCGCCGCTGCGAATTGACCGGAAAAGGCTTGTTGGTCGGCCATAATGTGAGCCATGCCAATAACAAGACCAAGCGGGTTTACCGTCCCAATCTGCAGGTGATCTCGCTGGCCAGCGAGGCCCTGGGGCAAACCTACAAGCTACGGATCGCCATGAGCACGCTGCGCACGGTTGACCGGACGGGCGGATTGGACGCCTTTCTACTCAAGGCCAAAGACAGCGTTCTTTCGCCGCGGGCTCTGCGTCTGAAACGGCTGATCGCCAAAAAGTCGGAAAAGACTGAACAGGCCGCGTAAAAAAGAACGTAAACGCGCCGTTACCCCTGTTTTGCCAGCCGTTCGGCATGGCAACTGCAATAATTATCCCGTAATGTCTCAAAATGTGTCAGGTCGCCAGATCGGCCGGCACTAACGGGGTTGGGTGCGGTGCGGGCGTTAGAACAAAATACTACCGCGGGCGGGCGTGTTGGTTTGGTCGCGCGGATGGCGGCCGGGGCAATCGAGGACGGTCCCTATCGGTTAAGAAGCGCGAGCGACATGGCGTGGGGCAGCAGTTCCTATGGCCATCGCGAGACGTTTTGGGACAAGGCGGCGGCGACCTTAACTGTGACGCTGCGGATGATTCTGCCGGTGTTGGCGCTGCTGGCCTGTACTGCCGCTTTATTCCTGTATCGAGACACTCCAGTGCCTTTATTCCTAGACGGCACAGGTACGTCCTGGCTGACAGCCAGCCATCTGCTCGTGCCGGTCGCCTTCCTGTGCGTCCATCTGACCAACAGGCGTTACGGACCTGCCTACGCTTTCGCTCAGATCGTGATCGTAGCGGCGTTCGTCGTCGGCTTGGTGTTGTTTGCCGGCGACCAGATCGGACCCGATCTGCCGCAGGGCACACTGCCCACCATGCGCGAAGCGGTCGGCGTAGGAGCGGCTTTCTTCGTCGCCAGCTTCATTTCCATTTGTGTGTTCGACGGCGCACGCGGCGCCCGCTGGTGGACGGCGCCGCTGTTGGGTTTTCTCAGCGCCGCGATCTTCTTCGTCCTGGTTTTCTTCCCCGCGGCTTATGCCGGCACGGGCACACCGTGGTTCGACCACGCCGTAAAATATATGGGCCTGTTGGCAGGCGAGGGCGTTCTGTTGCTGATTCCGTATTGGATGCTGCGCAGCGTCGTACCGCCGCTGTCCGGTTTCGGCGGATACTGACGGTTATCGCTTCGCGGCGCGCCTGTGGCTATTGCGATGCCGCTGCTCCTCGCGTTCTTCCGCAAATAGTCCGATCAGCTGGTCCGTCATCGCGCCGCCCAGTTGTTCCGCGTCGACAATGGTGACTGCGCGGCGATAGTGGCGCGTCACGTCGTGGCCGATGCCGATTGCCGCCAGTTCAATGCTCGACTTGGTCTCGATGTCCTCGATCACTTTGCGGAAATGCCGTTCCAGATAATTGCCGGCATTGACCGATAGGGTTGAATCGTCGACCGGCGCGCCGTCCGAGATCACCATCAGGATCTTGCG
>JAGWVX010000110.1 GCA_018970685.1 Alphaproteobacteria bacterium
CGAGGTCAGTTTCGCCCATTGGAGGTTCCAGTCGATGACCCCGGAATACACCGATACCGTGTTCAATGATGGTTGCGCCAGCGCATAGGATTGGTCGTAGGGACCTGCGGCGGCGGCGTGGCTGACGGGATCGCGAAGAGCGACATCCGAGCCCATGGCCGAGATTCCCTGCAAATAGGCGCTCAGGCGGATGTCAACGTCCTCATTGATCTGCGCGAGGAAAGAGATCCGGCCCCCTAGCGTGCGCGCCGATCCAACGTCTTTGCGGCCATGTGTGGGATCCTGGGCATAGCCCGAATCGAACTGCTGAAGACCGACCACGCGGATCGCCGCTTTGCCGTCGAGAAGCGGGACGTTCACCATGCCGCGTAGCGCGTCATTGTCGGAGCTGTGACCGGTATCGGAACCTTCGATTTCGCCGCGCGCGCTGAATGTATCGAGGTCAGGCGATTTTGTGATGTATCGGATTGCACCGCCCAGCGCATTGGAGCCGTATAGCGTGCCTTGCGGGCCGTTCAGCACCTCGACGCGATCGAGATCGAAGAGATTGACGTTGAAAGACTGGAAACCGAGCCCGAACTGGGTGCTGGCGCCAAGCGGAACGTCATCGAGATAAAGTCCGACGGCGCTACCCAATTGCGACCCGCCCGTGGTTACACCGCGGATGGCGATTAAGTTGTTGGTCGGCCCGCCAGAGGCATAACTCAAGCCCGGCACTGACGCGGCGAAATCGGCGAAGCTGTTGTCGTGCTGCTCGGCCAGGAACGAGTCAGTAAGCGCAGTCACCTGGCCGGGCACGTCCTGCACGGATTCGGAGCGTTTGCTTGCCGTAACCTTGACGATTTCTATGGCCGGCGTCCGGCTCTGCACTGTTGAGCCGTCGGATGAGCTATCTTGCTGCGCCCATGTCGGACTCGCGTATGTCAGAACCAATGCAGCACTGCAAAGCCATAGAGCCTTACGTTGCACTAATTTCTTCGTTTGCTTCCCCATAGCGGTTCCTCTCCCAGGATGTATTGGTGACAGCGTGCCGATGCGCGCACGTTAAGCCGCTGCCACATCTTTGCGGGCTTGCGGCAAATGTCTTGGTTGCATGAAAAAGTCGTGATGCCTTGTGGAGGTGCGTAGCACGATCAGAACGAGGCGTGGTGGTACAGCGCTCGGTCGGCGCGCTGTGTGTCGTTGCCGTCCGTGATAAGTTGGTCGCGCCGCCTCCGTTGCGGCGCCAATAGATTACTGTCCAGCTGGGAATTGACCAAGCGTGAACACCGTGACAACTGCGCAAGTCGAGAACTTTCCGGTGTTCCGCCCCGAGCCGCACGCTGCAGGAACACTCAGGAGCGGTGCTGCCAAAACGTCTTTCTTGCCAGTTGGTTACCCAGACCCTTGTAGCCGCCGGCAGCCTCCCCGCCGTACACAAGAACGCTGTGCATCGCGAGCCCAACCGGACTTTCCAGCTGCCCTTCAGCATGACGCAGGCCCACTTTTCCCCAACAACAAAATAGGATATTATGAAACATGAATCAAGTTTCAATTTACAAAGTGGATTCGGCAGGCGCAAAAACGGCGCGCGGAAAAATCACGCGCACGAAATTACTGGAAGCTGCCGTAAAGGAATTCGGCGAGAAAGGATTTCACGCCGCCTCGATTAGCGGCATCACACGCGCTGCGAATGTCGCGCTCGGAACCTTTTACGTCTATTTCGACAGCAAGGAAGCGATCTTCCGCGCACTTGTCGAATATATGGGCCATCTGACGCGTGCCTTCATCGCCGAGCACATCGGCTCGCCCGTTAATCGTCTCGATGCGGAACGCAAAGGCCTTCAAGCGTTCATAGAATTCGTTCGCGTGCACAAGGACCTTTACCGCATCGTGATGGAAGCGCAGTTCGTCGCCGACGATGCGTTCCGGAAGTATTATCTCGACTTCGCGGAAGGCTATGTGCGCAACCTGTCTGCCGCCGCGGCGCGCCACGAGATCTCCAGTGGCAACCAGGAAGTGCGCGCGTGGGCGCTGATGGGCATGTGCAGTTTTCTTGGTCTGCGCTACGCGATCTGGGACGATACGCGGTCCCCCGAGGAGATCGTAGCGGCAATGAGCGATCTCACTGAACACGGAATGGCGCCGCGCAGCACCAAGATGACGCTCAACACTAGAACAAAAAATCAGAAACCAGGGAAGAAACATGGGATGGGAGCTCACCGACGTAACGGCAAAACGCGCAGCGCTGACGCCTGACCGAGTTGCGTTTTCGGAACTAGAGACCGACCGCAGCGTCAGCTATGCCGAGTTCGACCGGCGCGTTACGGCAGCTGCGGGAATATTCCAGGAATTGGGCGTCGCACCGGGCGATCGCGTGGCAGTTCTCTGCCGCAATCGCATCGCCTTTTTCGAGCTTCTCTTCGCCTGCGGAAAATTAGGCGCAATCCTCGTGCCGCTCAACTGGCGCATGCCCACCGCAGAAATCCTGCCTTTGATCGCCGATAGCGAACCGAAAGTCTTATTTTACGGCCGGGAAGACGAGACCAATGCCGCTCGCGTTTCGAATTGCGTTTCGCGTACCGTCGGTCTCGATGAGACTGACAAGGACGGTTACAAGGCTCTGCTGGCCGCGGCACCCACGCCGTCGGGTCTGCGCGCACAATGGCCCGGTGATGAGATTTGGTACCTGATCTATACCTCCGGCACGACGGGCGCGCCCAAGGCCGTCATCTATACCTACGGCATGGCGCTTGCAAATTACGTCAATCTGCGCGGTGCCGTCGATTTGCGCGACGGCGACCGCAGTGTGAATTACCTGCCGTTGTTCCACACGGCCGGGATCAACCTGCACACATTGCCTATTCTCATGGCTGGGGGCCAAGTCAACATTATTTCCGGGTTCGATGTCGACCGCATTGTTGACTTGCTCGTAAACAGCGCGCTCGACGCATTTTTTGCGGTGCCAACGATCTACCAGCAGCTGAGCGAACACCCTCGTCTCGGCGAAGCGGATCTCACGCGAGTACGAAGCTGGGGCTGTGGTGGTGCCCCGCTTGCCGATGTCGTGGTCGAGCATTTCGCCCGGCAAGGCGCGCTTGTGTGCAACGGCTACGGCATGACTGAAACCGGCCCGACTTGTTTCCTGATGTCGCCTGATTGGGTTACGCGTAAAGTTGGCTCGGTGGGAAAACCACAGCTTTTGGTCTCGGCAAAGATCGCCGACCTGGATGGGCACGAAGTGGCGGTAGGAGAAACGGGCGAGATGTGGATTTCTGGGCCTGCGGTGACACCAGGCTATTGGAAGAGGCCCGACGCGACGAAAGCGGCATTCAGTGACCGGTGGCTGCGCAGCGGCGACCTTGCGCGACGCGACGCGGACGGCTTCCACTACATCGTCGGACGCACCAAGGACATGTTCATCTCTGGCGCGGAGAACGTCTATCCATCCGAGATCGAAACCGTTCTGGTGAAGCACCCGAATATTTTGGAGGCGGCGGTCATCGGGATTCCAGACACGCGCTGGGGCGAAGTCGGTCGCGCTTATGTTCTGCTGCGACAGACCGGCGCCACCGATGTCGAAGAACTCAAGCGTTTCTGCCGCGAGCGTCTCGCCGCATACAAATGCCCGAAGGAATTCGTTATCGTGCCGGAATTTCCACGGACTTCCGTGGGTAAAATCCAAAAACATAAGTTAGCCGCACTTGCATAGCGCCGTAGAGGGTTTATGCACGGATTGGATGCTCCGCCACTCGGCGACGGCTTCGCAAGATCCCGGGGAGCGGGGGCTGTCCACCCCATCAGGTCAGCCGCCTCGGCGAAAGCGCGATGAGATTTCGGGTATCGCAGCGCATTACGAGCGGCTGTTGCTGGAAACACGGCATGACCGGCCTATGTCAGTGCGGACCTGAGGCTGATTGAAGTGACAGGCGACGTTTGTGGCCTATCGCATTACGTCGACCTAAACCGGCTTTGAAACGAGAGGAGAGGGTCAAGATTTGCATGCCCCTCGATACGCTCAGCTCGCCCTAAGGATAATCCTGGCGACCGGCCGACGGTGTCCGACAAGGTGCTGGCTCGTAGCTCTGGCCTTCCGGGATCGGCAATCCGCTCCGATCTCCATTTTTGAATGAAGTCCTTGTGGTAACTGATTTTTTGAGGCCAGGGACACGCGATGCGCGTTTGTGCAGATAGTGATTGAATTGGGGAGGTTATTTGCCTAACCATCGTTGATCGGCCCTGCTTGCGCCCGGAGAAGCACTTGCTGGAAACAACCATTGAGAATGCCGGGTGGACCGCCGTGACGGTCGTTCCGGTCGAGACTCGCACCCAATGGCGCGCGTTTCACCACTTGCCCTATTTGCTGTACAAGGATGATCCAAATTGGGTTGCGCCGCTCCTTCTCGAGCGGAAGATGCATTTCGACAAGTCCCACAATCCATTTTTCCAGCATGCCAAAGCTGCCTTCTGGCTCGCCTATCGCGATGGCGTTCCGGTTGGGCGCATTACGGCTCAGATCGACGAACTGCATCTGGCACAACACAACGACGCGACAGGCCATTTCGGATTCATCGAGGCGATCGATAATTCGGCGGTGTTCGAGGCCCTGCTCGACACTGCCGAGTCGTGGCTGCAATCGCAGGGCATGCGCCGCTGCGTCGGACCGGTGAGTTTTTCTCTATGGGACGAACCCGGACTTCTGGTCGAGGGTTTCAATCGCCCGCCATCAGTGCTGATGGGGCACGCGCTGCCTTATTATCAGAAACACATCGCGGCATCGGGCTACACCAAAGCGCAGGACTTACTGGCTTACGATTACGAGAATGGCCTGCCGCTGCAGCCGACGATGGAGCAAATCATCGCCCGCGCGCAGAAAAGACATCAATTCCGGTTCCGCCATATCCGCATGGATAGCAAGAACTTCAAGGCCGAAATTGCGCTCTTGCTGGACATCGTAAACGATGCGTGGTCCGATAATTGGGGCTTCGTCACGATGACGCAGGCGGAGGTCGATGACATGGCCTCGATGTTCAAAATTCTGCTGCGTCCCGATTCGGTTGTTATCGCGGAGTATGAAGGAGAAGCCGTCGCGTTTGAACTGACACTTCCTAATATCAACGAAGCGATCCGCGATCTCGGCGGCCGCCTGCTTCCTTTTGGAATAATCAAGGTTCTGTGGCGCTTGAAGATATCAGGCGTCAGCACTGTGCGGATGCCGTTGATGGGCGTGCGGCGCAAATGGCAGAACACACACATCGGCGCGGCTCTAGCGCTATCGATGATCCAGCATGCCCGAATCAACGCCTGGAAACATGGTGGTAAGCGCGCAGAGCTTTCTTGGATACTCGAGTCGAACGAGCGCCTGAGACACATGCTGACGCTCGTCGGCGGAACCGTCTACAAACGATATAGAATCTACGAAAAGGCGCTTTAAGAATTTCAAACCCTTGCGGCGTCGAGCGCCGGCACCGCGTGCTCGCGGGCACCGGCAGGCGCGGCAGCAAAGAAATTCTCAAGCGCGTCTACTGCGCGATCGATATCTTCTGAAGTGTGGCGCGCCGAAAGGAAGAACCGGATGCGCGGCAGTTCTTTCGGCACGCTAAGTTGCACGATCGGCGGCGCGAACACGTCGTGCTTGAGAAGGAAATCCGAACCTTCCATTGTGCTCTTCAAATCGGGAAAGAGCACCGGAATAATACCTTGCCCCACGGCGCTACTGGTCAGAAGGTTTGCCGCCCTTGCCTTCTTAAGAAACCGCTGCGCATTGGCCTGCAGCGCCGTCACTCGTTCCGGCTCGGCTACGATCAAATCCAAAGCCGCATGAGCCGCGGCCGCGATGACCGGCGGCAAGCCGACGCTGTACACAAAGCCCGGCAGCGTGTAGCGCATCCATTCCAACACCGACCTCTGGGTACAAATGAACCCGCCGCAGGACGCAAAGGTCTTCGAAAGCGTTCCAATGATGATATCGATCCGCCGCGGGTCCTCACCGAAATGTTCACTCAGGCCCCGACCATTCTTGCCCAGAACCCCGATCGAATGTGCTTCGTCAACAAGGAGCCAGCAGCCGAACTTGTCCTTCAACGCGAGAAGTTCGGGAAGATTGGCGATATCCCCATCCATACTGTAGAGGCTCTCGACGACGATAAGGCAATTGCGATAGTTCGCGCGCGTCTCCTTTAAGATCGACTCTAGGTGGTCCATGTCGTTATGCCGAAACACCATCGACGCAGCTTTGGCCCCCGAGATCCCCGATACGATACTATTGTGACTGAGTTCGTCATAAAGAATAACGTCGCGCCGGCCCATAAGGTGCGAGATCGTCGAGAGGTTCGTCAAATACCCGCTCACGAGTGTGAGGCAAGCGTCCGCGCCGACGAATTTTGCCAGTGCGTCCTCAAAATCTGCATGAATTAGCCGCTCACCTCCCACCAGGCGGGACCCCAATGCACCTACACCGAGCTTGTCCAATGCCGAATGAGCAGCGTTCTTGATGGCCGGATGATCGGCCAAGCCGAGATAGTCATAATTCGCAAAGCTGACAAATGGCCTACCGTCCCGGTCGGCCTCCGCCTGTAGCTGGTCCAAGGGTGCAAACCATGGGTTGCCGAAGTCGAAAACTGCACTTCCGGCAAGACGCGCCCGCCGATCCGCATAGGCCATCAATGACTTGTCAGATGGCATCCCGTGCGCCCCCCAAGTTTACAGGCACTATGCGAGCCGGGGGAAAGGCAAGTCAAGATGCGACGGTTGCAGCTGGTTAGCGCGAAAAGCAATATCCCGCATACACCGCCGATCACGTGAATTTGGCCCGATAATCCGGCCGACAACCGAAAGACGCAAGCGTTTTTGTCTTAACACATTCCGACGCATCCTCGTACTCCGTGGCAGTTGTGTTCCCAAACTCGGTTCATTGCGCTCCACGGCGCGCGAATTCGACAATTTTGGTCCGTCAGCAGCCAAACCGGTCTTCTCAGGAACGCGTTCGAAGATAAAGACGGTCTGCGCCAGACTTTCGTACCCGCTCACAGACGGCCAAAACCCGGCGGCGTAGACGGATTTGTGCG
Source organism: Alphaproteobacteria bacterium (assembly GCA_018970685.1). Taxonomy (GTDB): domain Bacteria; phylum Pseudomonadota; class Alphaproteobacteria; order Micropepsales; family Micropepsaceae; genus Rhizomicrobium. The sequence continues at coordinate 7,047 of JAGWVX010000110.1, forward strand.
CCACCCGATAGGGCAACTGACCGTCAAACAGCGCCGTGAAATAATTGTGCGCGTCAGAATCAGAAGCGCTGAATTGCTTAACTTTCTGAATCGCTAGGCCATCTCCAGGCACCGCAACATCCCGCCTCAGATAGCTCCGCACCCAAAATGCGCTAACCACAAGAAAGCGCGGTCGCCGCGTGGTGACCGCCCCCAAAGGTTGATCAAGTTCTGTCACCTGCGGCAACGGGTTCCGGGCCGCCAGCGGCTTCCGGTCAAGACGCGCCACCACGGCGTCCCTTGGGAAGCGTGGCAAATAGGCGTTCAGGCCATAGGTCTCGATCGTGTCACCAGGCCGGACGTTGACGTCCAGCCAATGTTCCGCATCGTAGCGCGGGTCATTAAGAAATGCGGCACTGATTCCCGCACATTGATAAAATGCAATGACAGAGACAACGAGAACGACTCCGGCGGCAGCATATCTGACTGCCGAATATGACGAAGATATGAGCCTGTCGACCGCAATGCCAATATATACGGCCAAGAAAATCGATTGCGGCAGAAGGAACCGAGGCTCTGTACGCAGCGCCACAAAGTTGAACGCGACCGTAAACGAGACCATGGCCAGCAATGGCAACAAACCGGCGACAAGCAGCGAGCGTTCACCGCGTGGCCTAATGGCGTGGACGACGGCGCCGAACGCTCCCAGCAAGACGGCGACGAATGGATAATATCGCGGGACATACATCCACATGTCTTGCAGCAAGCGCAGACGCCCGCTCCAGTCACCCTGGTATTGTGCATAGTCCTTGCTTGCCGGGCCGGTCAGGAACGCAATCCGCGCCGCGAACCCGATAGGATTGGTGATGGCGCCATCAATCGCGAGCAGCGCCAACACCGCGATACCGGTCCACAGAAGGAGCGTGGTCATCAAGCGGCGTGCGTTTTGTCTTGGCCAGCGGTCGACGATAAACCACATCAAGAGCGCAAGCGGTACACTCAAGAGGAAGATTGCGTAAGCTTGGTCCTTGGTGGCGATCGCTGCCGCCGCGGATAGTGCCGCCCAACGGATATAGCGGGGTTGGCGTTCCGCGATCAGGCGCATCCAGCCCCACAGAGAAAGCGTCGACCAAAATAAATATGGTCCGTCCAGGTTAGTGACTTGGCCGTAATAGACCAGCGCCGCGTTGAGCGCGCAGGCGGCAGCGGCAAATAAACCAGCGCGCCCGCCGCCGATCGTCTCTCCCATCCTTCCGATCAGGTAAATAGTGCCGATCGACATAGCAGCGCTGACCACGCGCGCGACTACG
>JAGWVX010000532.1 GCA_018970685.1 Alphaproteobacteria bacterium
GATTGTTCACACCTCGCCGGACGCCTATCAGGACGCCCGGAATTCCGTTCCGCCTTTGAGCATTGCGAAGATTATGCGGGCATTCTTGTTGGCGACTGCCACGATCGTCTTGGACGGTTAGCGGTACGGCGACCGCACCTACAAATCTGCGCGCGCCCCGTTAACATTACGAGCGGGCTACGATTTCGTCGGGGATCATCGTGCAAAATGACACTCATCATGACAGTCATCATGACACTCGTGAGGCTCGACCTGACGTCGGGGGCTATCGCCGGATCGAGTTGATCAGCGGAACGGTGCGCCGCCGGCGTTGGAGCGATGAGGAACGGGCGCAGATATTGGCGGAGAGCTTTGAGCCTGGCGCGAATATCTCGGCGGTCGCTCGTCGACATGGCGTGAGCGGCGGCCTGCTGCACTGCTGGCGCAAGCAAGCCAGGGCGCTGGCGAGAGAAGGAGCGTCGTCGGATGCGCCAACTTTTGTTCCTGTCACGATCGCCGATGCGGGCTGCGGCGTTAGGGCCGAGACCGAGACCGTGCCGACGACGCGGATGATCGAGATCGAGACATCGGGCGCGCTCGTGCGTGTCCCGGCGGGTGTCGACGCCAGAACGCTGTCCGTTGTGCTGACCGCGCTACGCCGCGCCTCGTGATAGGTCTTCGCGGCGAGCTGAAGGTTTTGGTGGCGACGCAGCCGATTGATTTTCGGCGTGGCGTGCATGGCCTGGTCGCGATGGTTGAGCAAACGCTGAACGCCTCTCCCTATTGCGGTGACGTGTTCGTCTTCCGGTCGAAGCGGAAGGATCGGCTGAAGATGATCGTGTGGGACGGAACAGGCATGGTTCTGGTGACAAAATGGCTCGAGGAGGGCAGCTTCACTTTTCCACCGGTTCAGGATGGTGCGGTGGCGCTGACAGCGACACAATTTTCGGTTTTGGTCGCCGGCTTGGATTGGACGCGGGTTGGTCGAGGCGATGTAAAAAGGCCAACTAAAATCGCCTGAATCTCCCACAATTGCTGGCGATTCGGGCCGAATTGCGGTAGCGTTCGTTCATGGCGCTTCGCCCTGAAAACCTTCCCCGCGACCCTGATCGGTTGATCGAGATGGTCCTCGCCTTCGACGGCGAAATCGAAGCCTTGCAAGCGACAATCACGAAGCTGAGGACGATCATATTCGGGGCTCGGTCGGAAAAGAGCGCCGTCATCATCGCCGAACAATTATCGCTGGGGCTGAGCGACGTCGAAACGGCCATCCCGACGCCGGCGAATGGCGACGGCAAGAACGCGAACAAGACCGCTGCGGAAACGCGGAAGAAGTGCAATCGCAACATCGGAGCCTTGCCTAGGCATCTTCCGCGTGTCGATGTGACGATCGAGCCGGAGACGACGACGTGTCCGTGCTGCGCGGGCGCGTTGCACCGCATCGGCGAAGACGTCAACGATGTGATCGATCGGGTTCCGGCGGTGCTTCGGATCCTGCGCACGATCCGCCCCAAATACGCGTGCCGGGCCTGCGAAGGCACGGTCGTGCAGGCCAAGGCGCGCCCGCGTTTGATCGAGAGCGGCATGGCCTCGACTGCGCTGGTCGCCTGGATCGCATCGGCGAAGTTCGCCTGGGGCT
>JAGWVX010000111.1 GCA_018970685.1 Alphaproteobacteria bacterium
ATCGCCTTGGGCCTCTGGTCGCTGTGGTTCGGCTTTTTCGTCAAGCTGGGGCCGACGTCATGATCGCCGCCCAATTCACCATCATAGCTTCCTTGCGTCATTGTGAAAGGAACTGGCCATGAACACCGCTGCCACCTCCGAATTTGTCGAGCAGTTGTGGAGCGAAGAACCGTCCAGCCGTCCCGGCCGCAAGAAGATCCGCGCGCGTATTGGCGGGCTGCATTGCTCGCTCTGCACCGGCACGATCGAGAAGGCACTCGGGCGCCTGCCTGGTGTTGACAAGGTCGCCGTGAGCCTGACCCATGAGCAGGCGCTGGTCGAATACGATCCGCAGCTCGCCCGCCCCGACGAAGTCCTCCAGACGCTCAAGGACATCGGCTACACGATTCACGATCCGCGCAAGCTGCGCGCCTTCGAGGAGGAGGAACAAGACCTCGTTCGGGAGGGCCGGCGGTTCACCGCCGCGGTGAGCCTGAGCCTGATTGCGGTGGCACTGATCGCCAACCCCACCGGAGTATGGAGCGGCGCGCTGGCGGCGCTCGTGTTCGGGAGCCTGCTCGCCTTTGTCTTCCTGGTGTTGCGGCCGAAGGGTCTTGATACGGCGCTCGGCGGCGCGGCCGGGATTGCGGCTCTGGCATTCGGCCTGCTCTATCTTCGGCTCACGGGCGTGCTTGAGGCCGCCACGCCGTGGATCGTGGCCGCGCTCGCCGTCCTGCTCGTGTTCGGCATCGGCAGGCACATCCTGTACATGGCCGCGCAGGCGCTCCGCCGCGGCATCCTCAACCAGCATGTGCTGCTCGAAATGGGCGCCTTCGCGGGCCTCGCCGGCGGCATCACCGGTCTCGTATTGAACCCGCCCGGTTATCCCCCGGCGCCGTTCTTCGCCGTGTCAGTGATGATCGCGACCTACCACATCTTCTCCGAGTGGCTGTCGCTGATCGTCAAGACCCGCAGTTCGCAGGCAGTCAAGCGGCTGTTGGACCTGCAGCCCGACATGGCGCGCGCGGTGCGCGGCGACCGGGAGGTCGAGGTTCCCGTCGGCGAGGTCCGCATCGACGAACTTGTCCGCATCCGGCCCGGCGAGCGCATGCCGGTCGACGGCACTGTGGTCAGCGGCCACTCGAGCGTCGATCAGTCCTTCGTCACTGGCGAGCCGGTCCCGGCTGACAAACGCGAGAACGATTCGGTGGTCGGCGGATCGATCAACGGCACCGGCACGTTGCTCGTTCGCGTGGCGGCGGTCGGCGAGGAAAGCTTCCTGCAGCGCGTGGTGCGCCAGGTCGAGGACGCGCGGGCGCTCAAACCCGGAATCCTGCATCTGGTCGATCGCATCCTGCGCCTCTATACGCCGACCGTGCTCTTGATTGCCGCGCTCGCCTTCGTCGGCTGGATGCTGGGATCGTTCTTCGCCGCCAGCCTACCGGATCTCGCCCGCGCCGTGTTCACCGCGCTGAGCGTCCTGGTAATGGGTTATCCCTGTGCCGTGGGCATCTCGGCGCCGCTCTCGATCGTGCGCGGCGCCGGCGAGGCGGCGGAGCAGGGCATTCTGATGCGCACCGGCGAAGCCTTCCAGACCTATCGGCTGGTGAGTCAGATCGTCCTGAAAAAGACGGGGACGCTGACCGAGGGCAAGCCGACGGTTCGCGAGGTCGAGGCGCTCGGCGCCAGCGACAACGAACTGCTGGCCATTGCCGCGGCGGCCGAATCTTCGTCCGAACATCCGCTCGCCGGCGCGATCGTGAAGGCCGCGTTTGCACGCAAGATCGTTCCGCCCGAGGTCGAGACCTTCGAGGCGATCCCCGGCAAAGGCGTGATCGCCCGCATCGACCGGCAGCAAGTGCTGGTTGGCAGTCCGCGATTCCTCGAAGAGCGAAAGGTCGATCTCGGCGCCATCGCAAAACGCATCGCCGCGGAGGAGGAACAAGGACGCACCGTGATCGCAGCGGCCCGCAATGGCACCACGCTCGGTCTCATTGCGCTGGGCGACGCGCTGAAGCCCGATGCCGTCGAAGCCGTGGCCGCGCTCCGCAAAGCAGGCCTCAGAGCCATTCTGGTCACGGGCGATAACGAACGCGCCGCGCGGCGGGTCGCGCACCATCTCGGCGTCGACGAAGTCCATGCCGGCGTCCTGCCCGGCGGCAAGGCCGAAATCGTTCGCGCGCTTCAGAAACAGGGCAAGGTCGCCGTGGTCGGCGATGGCATCAACGACGCGCCGGCGCTGATGCAGGCGGATGTGGGCATTGCCGTGGGCAGCGGCACGGACATCGCGATCGAGTCGGCGGATATCATCATTCTCGGCAAGCGGCTCGCGCTGATTGCGCGCGCCCGCCAGATCAGTCGCACCAGCTACCGCAAGATGTGGCAGAACGTGGCGCTGGCTTTCTGCTTCAACGGCATCGGCATCCCGGTTGCGGCCACCGGACTCGTCCATCCTGTTTGGGCGATGGCGGCGATGGCGGTGAGCGTCACCGCGATCTTTATCAATTCGCTGTCGGGCCACCCGTCACTGTTTCTCAACGCGATTCTCAGCGTGGGGCGCCGCAATCACACCGCGATCGATCCGGCATAGGCACTTGGTCCGCTATCGGAAGCCCCGTTCTCGAAAAAGCGTTTCGATCAGCGGGCAATCCGAGCGCGTGCCGTCGCCGCATTGCGCGACGACGTCCTTGAGGACGCGTTCCATGCGGCGCAAATCGGCGATCTTCGCCCGCACCTCGACGAGGTGACGGGACGCGAGACGGCCTGCCTCCGCGCAAGGCTGGTCGTGCTCGTCGACGAGCCGCAGAAGCGCGCGCACCTCGTCCAGCGAGAAGCCGAGTTCGCGTGCCCGGAGTACGAAGCGAAGCCGGCGCTCGTAGGTCAAATCATAGCTTCGATAGCCGTTGGCCATTCGCGGTGGTTCCGGCAAGAGCCCGGCCTTCTCGTAATAGCGCACCGTCTCCAGATTACAGCCCGTGCGCTTGGCGAGTTCGGCGCGCTGCAGGCCCTTGGCAGCGGTGCGATCACGCATCGAACACATCCCTTGACTCTGTAGTTACTACAGACTGTAGCCTAGAAAACAATCAGGCTTTGGGCAATAGGAGAGATGGCGAGATGAGTGCAACATCATCGGAAATCGGTGGCGACACAGACCACGCCACGACGCCGGAGGTGATGGATCGCACCCCGCGTCTGCTCGCCACGGGCGGAATCCTCGCCGCGCTGGGCGCGGCCTCCTGCTGCGTGATTCCCTTCGCGCTATTCCTCGCAGGCGTCAGCGGCGCCTGGATTGGTAATCTGACCGCCCTTGAGCCGTATCAGCCAGTTTTCGCGGTCGTCTCTCTTGTGCTCGTCGGGTCCGGCGCTTGGCGGCTGCGGCGCAAACGCGAGATCGGCTGCGCAAGCGGTTACTGTGCCACGCCGCAATCCGACCGCGTCGCCAGGATCGGCCTTTGGCTGGCGGCGGTGCTTGTGGTCGTCGCCGTTCTCTTCCCCTATGCCGTGCGCCGGTTCCTATGACGGCGAGGCCCCCTTTGTTGCCTGTGCAAAGACAAAGATGAGGACGTCATGAACATGCGCACTGAAATCACCGGAATATCGATTATTGTCGGTCTGCTGCTTTGGCCAATCGGCACGCTTGCCGCCGAAACCACTGTGGTCCTCACTGTTCATCACGCGGGCTGCGTGCTGTGCGGACCGATCGTCGAGCGTACACTGGCTCAGGTGAAGGGAGTCAGGAATGTTTCGGTCGATCAGGCGGATGGCAATGCAGACGTCATTGCGACCGTCGATTACGATAATGCGCAAACCTCTCCTGCGGCGATGATCAAGGCGACGACGGATCATGGTTACCCTGCGCAGATCGCCAAGCGCCCGCAAGGTTAACGATAAGCATTTCGCCCGGAGAACAGAATCATGAACGACTGCTGCGCGAAAGATTTCGACGGAGCCTACGATCTGACCGTCATCGGCGCCGGCTCAGCCGGCTTCTCGGCGGCCATCACCGCCGCCGAGCAAGGCGCCCGCGTCGCGCTTATCGGCAGTGGTACCATTGGCGGCACCTGCGTCAACATCGGCTGTGTGCCGTCGAAGACGCTGATCCGCGCCGTCGAGACGCTGCACGATGCGCGGGCAGCCCCTCGCTTCGCCGGAATCTCAGCCCACGCCGAAATTAGCGACTGGCGTGCGACCGTCCGGCAGAAGAACGACCTTGTCGCGGGCCTGCGCCAAGCCAAATACGCCGACCTGTTGCCGGCCTATAGCAACATCACCTATCGCGAAGGGTCTGCGCGCCTCGTTGAGGGCGGAGTCGATGTCGGCAATTCTCGAATCTCTGCCGGCAAGGTCATCATCGCGACCGGTGCACGGACGGGAGTTCCGGGAATCCCAGGACTCGAGACCGTGCCGTATCTCACCAGCACGACCGCGCTCGATCTCGCAGATCTGCCGCGCTCTCTGCTGGTCATCGGGGCCGGCTACATCGGTGCGGAACTTGCCCAGATGTTTTCGCGCGCCGGTGTGGCCGTGACGCTCGTCTGCCGGTCCCGCCTGTTGCCACATGCCGAACCCGAAATCGGCGCCACATTGACGGGCTATCTGCGCGACGAAGGGATCGATATCGTCGGTGCCGCCCGGTACCGCACGATCCGCGAAACGGCACGCGGTGTGGCGCTCGTCATCGGCCATGATGGTGGGCAGGTTGAGATCGAGGCTGAGAGGGTGCTTGTTGCGACGGGCCGCACCCCGAACACCGGGAGCCTCGGTCTCGAAGACGCCGGTATTGCTCTATCTCAAAGTGGCGCGATCGTTGTCGATAACCATATGCGCACGTCCCGCCCGGGCGTCTATGCCGCGGGTGACGTGACGGGCCGCGATCAGTTCGTCTACATGGCGGCCTATGGCGCGAAGATCGCAGCCAGCAATGCGTTAGACGGCGATAGCTTAACTTACGACAACATGGCCATGCCGGAGATCGTGTTCACCGACCCGCAGGTGGCGAGCGTCGGTCTGACGGAAGCGGCTGCGCGGGCGGCAGGACATGAGGTGCGGGTCTCGACGATCGGACTCGATCAGATCCCGCGCGCGCTGGCCGCGCGCGATACCCGCGGTCTGATCAAGCTCGTAGCCGGGGCGAAGAGCGGCAAACTGCTTGGCGCGCACATTCTGGCGCCGGAAGGTGCGGATAGCATTCAAACCGCGGTCATGGCGATGCGCTGCGGCCTCACAGCCAAGCAGATCGCGGATACGATCTTTCCATATCTCACGACGGTGGAGGGCCTGAAACTTGCCGCGCTCGCCTTCGATAAAGAGGTGACGAAACTCTCCTGTTGTGCGGGATAGGTCTCTTCCTCGGCAGCGACGCCACGGGTTCGTATAATCGCAATGCGTTTGCTGACAGGCAAATGCCGTTCTCGACGGGCCGTTGCTGATCAAGATCAGAATTTATCGCCATCCTGGCTCACCGTATGCCCCGGTTCCTCGAATCGTCCGGCTTGGGTCTCGAGCTTGTCGGTCGCAATATGATGACCGCGCATGGGCCGTGGGTTGCCGGTTGCGATCCAGTGGTAAGCTCAGTTGAGTGGCTCGATTTTCCATCGCCCGCCAAACGCCTTGTCCCTTAACGGCTTGCCAAGTAACGGCGAGCGACATCATTAACGCGTGCTTACCATGACGAATCTCATATCGCGGCACTTTTGCGCTCGTGATGTTTTGCAAGTGCCAAAATGAAACACGACAATGCCCAACTATTAAGCGGGCATTGCGGATAAAGAGATCGATATTCGATTCGGCCGGACACAAATGAAAAAGCGACCACCCAACAAAACGCGCTGGCATCCATAGGAGCGTTCCTATTACATTTCATTACGCAGCGTACGGGCAGGAATGAGAAGATACTCGGTATAAACTGAAGGCCATTGGACCTTGTACAAAGTGAAGACGGACCATGCCACGCGCACCCTCAATATTCGTCAGTGGCTGGCAGTGCCCAAAGGGCTTGCCTGCCGGCACAGGCACATCGCCGCGTCTGAACGTCGTCGCTTTCGGATTGGGAGGGGTTTGTCGCGGTGGAACGTCGACATGGGTTGGTCGTCGGACTGATCGACGCTTTTGTCAAGACGAGGATGTTTTGGGGCGACGTTCGGACCCTGGACTGTAGGCCAAAACGGGGACGCAGCGGTCAAGGAAGCTACGGTCATGAGTTCCGATTCTCGATCCGGCGATAAGCCTCCCGATCCTTGGTTCGACCATGCCCGCTATGGCTGGATGGATGCCTTGCCGCGACCGGCGTGGGGTTGGGAGTTGCTGCGCCGCGATCCGCGTTACCGCACCGCATTTCGGGATATGCTTGTGCGTCGGCCGCAAGGCGAGCAGGGTGCGCAATCACTGGGTCATGATGATTGTGCCAGTTGGTCGTTGTGCGTCTTCGCAAATCCCGACATTGATGTCCGCTTTGCCAACGTTCTGTGGCGCCCCGAAGCCCGACGCGACGTGCTGCCGCTGATCGCGGGCACTCGGCAGGGTAAGGCTATCGCCAAACGGCTTTCGCTCAAGAGCTTGTGTTGCCGTGTCACCATTCATTGCGAAGACGCAAGCGACCGCTGCCAGATTCTCTTCGCCCAGGAGGGCCGCTCTTTCCAATTGGATATCCACGGCAAGATCCATTTTGAGAATGATGTCCTTTTGACACCGATATCGCCTGCACCGCGGCTGCGGGATGCGCAAGTGCTGACCATGCGCCGGCTGGTCGACTTGATGGCGCACGGTTATTTGCGCCCGTCGCTCTACCCGGCTTACAAACGCCGGGCACGGCTCATCGAGGTGGTTCAAGCACTTGATGGTGAATTCGCCGATGCCTTGCAGCGCGATATTGCGCTGGCGCAGTTTGGGCAGGACAAGGTTGAGCGCGTTTGGCATGGCTCACAAAACGCCTTACGCGATCATGTGCGCAAGACCCTGAAATATGGCCGCCAACTCATGAATGGCGGATATCGGCGGTTCCTCGGTTAAGCCGCGCGCAGGTTCATTCCAGGAAATGCTTGTAGCCGTGTTCGGTCATCCAGCGCGCCCGGCGCAAATGGCTAGCCAATGTTCGCCGGGCGCGGTCCGGCTCCCTGCGGGGATCGATACCAAAGAGCACACGTACCATCTCGTCGTCGCTCGCACCGGCCGCGCAGGCATCGAGCAACCGGACATAAAGAACCAGATTTGCCTCGTCATATGGGGTCAAGGCATCGGACCAGGGCACGTCCTCGGCAATATCCGTGACCGGTGTTCTTGTGGGCATTTCGCGCTCTCCGTGGCCAAGCTTCCGGGTACGCAATCACGACGACACTCGTCAGGAAAGCGCCAGCGACAAAAACGGCACACACACGTTATGGAGGCAAAAGGAAAGGCCTCGGCTCACTGCAACCGCAGATTGGCAACGCCTTGCGGAAAGGCGCGGGCAATTTCGTCGACGGCGTCGTAGGCAAGGCCATTGTGATGCGCGGACGCTGTCGCACCGACGCATCACAATGCGGTTCTTTTTTTCTTTCCCTCTCGCGGGGCGGGCGGCGCTCCCGTTTAGCCCCGCTGCGGCGCGCCGCAACCCGCGTCCCGCGGGTCCTCCACGTTGTTCCGGCCCGGAGGGTGCGGCGCGCCTTCCCCAGCGGGGCTTTCCGGTCGCATCTCGCCGCCCGCCCCGCATCGGGGGAAAGGCCGGGCGGGGACCTGAGCCGGAGGACAGAGATGCGCCAGACCCTTGAACAGCCAGCCAGCGGCGAAAGCCCCGCATCGCTCTATGAAGACGTGACCGCCCGCATCATCGGTGAGCTAGAGCAAGGCACCGTGCCTTGGGTCAAGCCTTGGAAAGACGCCAGCGCACCACTTGGATTGCCGCGCAATGCGACCACGCAGCGCGCCTACACCGGTGTCAACGTGCTGGTCTTGTGGGATGCCGTGATGCGGCGCGGTTTCGCGCGGCAGGAATGGCTGACCTATCGCCAAGCCCAAAACCTCGGCGGGCACGTCCGCAAAGGTGAGCGCGGCACGGTTATCTTCCACGCCGACACGTTTATTCCCAAAGCCGAACGCGAGCGGGCGGCGCAATGCGGCGAGGACCCGTCTGCCGTGCCGTTCTTGAAGCGCTTTGTCGTGTTCAATGTCGAGCAGACGGAAGGCTTGCCCGCCCACATCGCAGCGGCCTCGGAGCCGAGTGCCGATACCGCCGCCGGGAATGGCTGGCCCGAG